>NZ_QRLE01000015.1:0-62304 GCF_003473055.1 Collinsella sp. AM13-34
CCAAACCGGACCTGATGGTCCAACTTTTTGTCCGCAGTCCCACCAGTCTTTTTGGGACGGCGCGAATCGTGGCAGACAGCCTCCCAACACGCTAATGGCGGGCGCACATCTTCACCAAACGCACCATGGCGAGCGCAAAGCCCACAGCGGCCACAGCCATGAGCACGTAGAACACCGAGCGAAAGCCGAATAAGAACACATCCGGACGGCCTGCAACGAAACTGGTCACGGCCTCGCCCATCGCCACACTCATCTGCCCATACAGGATATTCGACGCCACCGTAATACCGAGTGCCATGCCGGCGTAGCGCGCCAAACTGCCCAAGCTGCCAGCAAAACCGAGCGCTTCGCGCGGAGCCGAGCCCATGTACAGGGAGTTATTGGGGCTCTGGAAAATCGACGTGCCGCACGACATAAACGCGACGCAGCACACGATCACGGGGATGGAAGAGTGCTCGTCGAGCGTACTTACCGCAAAGAGACCGCACACGTACACACCCAGGCCGACCGCCGTGGGACCCTCGCAGCCAACACGGTCCGAAACCGTACCCGAAAGCGGCCCGATAAAGGCATTTACCATCGGCAGCGCCAAAAAGAGCAGTCCGGAAATATCGGAGCTAAAGCCATGAGCATCCTGGAAATAGAACGGCAGCACAAACTCAGATGCACCGATGCCGATAAACACAATAAGCATGCATGCCAAGTTAATCGTAAAAGCCGAACTCGCAAAGCAGCGACGCGCGGCCTCCGCCAGCGACATGGGGCGCTCACCGGCCTCCGGCTTAACATGCGGCAGCGTGTAAAGCCCCACGATAAACGAGATGACGCCAATGGGCAGGTTGATGAGGAAGATGCTCTCCCAGGGAAAGCTTGCCACCAGCATGCCGCCCAGCACGGGGCCACACATCATGCCGAGGGCCACGAAAGTCGCGAGGATACCCATGGCACGACCGCGCTCGCGCGCCGGAAACGACTCGGTGATGATACCCATGTTGTTAGCCATGGCCGCCGCGCAACCGACTCCCTGAACAATACGTGCCAGGATAAGAACCTCGAGCGAGGCCGAAAGGCCGCACAGCAGCGAGCCGACCGTAAAGACGATGACGCCCAGTTGGAATACGCCCACCTTGCCGCGCACGTCGCCCAGACGGCCAAACGGCAGCATAGCCACGCATGTCGCAAGCAGATACACCGAGCTCACCAGCTGGATGCGGTCGAGGCCCACGCCCAGCTCCTTTTGCATCACCGGCAGTGCCACGGTCACGACGGTCGAATCCAGACACGCCATAAACGTCATGATGAGCACGGTAAACAGAATCGCCCATTTGTTCTTGCCATGGGTGTCGCCCTCTAGGGCAATGTGCTCGCGGCGCAGCTGCTCTGCGGTTTTCTCCATATCCATCCTTTCGAGTGGCCCAACACAAAAACGGGGCCCCAATCGCCTGCAAACAGCCGCGATTGGGGTCCCGCCTACGGAATCGGAACGTAAAGGTCGCCGAAGCCCTCTGTCGGCATCGGCGACTTATGCGAACGCTAGCCTAGCACTGCTCGAGAGCCTGCTCAAGGTCGGCAATCAGGTCGGCCGTGTCCTCGAGGCCGCACGACAGGCGCACCATGTCGGCGGAGATGCCACAGGCGATGAGCTCCTCATCGTTCATCTGGCGATGCGTGGCGTTAGCGGGATGCAGGCAGCAGGTGCGAGCATCGGCCACATGCGTGGCGATCTGGGCGAGTTTAAGGCTCTTCATAAAGGTCTCGGCCGCCGCGCGACCACCGTTAAAGCCAAAGCTCACGACGCCGCAGGTACCGTTGGGCATGTACTTCTGAGCCAGGTCATAGTACTTATCGCCCTCCAGGCCCGGATAGCTCACAAAGCGCACCTTGGGATGGCTCTGCAGGAACTTAGCAACGGCCAGGCCGTTCTCACAATGACGCGGCATACGCACATGCAGGCTCTCGAGCGAGCTATTCAGGAAAAACGCCGCCTGCGGGTTCTGCATGGGGCCGAGGTCGCGCATAAGCTGCGCGGTGGCCTTGGTAATGAAGGCACCCTCGCGACCGAACTTCTCGGCATAGGTCACGCCGTGGTAGCTCTCGTCGGGTGTGGTGAGACCCGGGAACTTGTCTGCATGGGCCATCCAGTCAAACTGGCCGTGGTCAACGATCACGCCGCCCAAGTAGGCAGCATGTCCATCCATGTACTTGGTGGTGGAGTGCGTAACGATGTCGGCGCCCCACTCAAAGGGACGGCACATCACGGGCGTCGGGAAGGTGTTGTCGACCATCAGCGGCACGCCGTGGTCATGTGCGGCCTTGGCAAAGCGCTCAATATCGAGAACGGCAAGGGCGGGGTTGGCGATCGTCTCGCCAAAGACGAGCTTGGTATTGGGCTCAAACGCTGCCTCGAGCTCCTCATCGGTGCAGTCGGGGGCGACGAACGTGCAGGTCACGCCCATGCGGCCCATGGTGTGGGCGAGCAGGTTATACGTACCGCCGTAAATGGCAGAGCTCGCGACCACATGATCGCCGGCACCGGCCACGTTAAAGATCGCGAGGAAGTTCGCAGCCATGCCCGAGCTCGTGAGCATCGCGGCGGTGCCTCCCTCCATCTCGCAGATCTTGGCGGCAACGAGATCGCACGTGGGGTTCTGCAAACGGCTGTAGAAGTAGCCCGACTCCTCTAGGTCAAACAGCTTGCCCATGTGCTCGGACGTGTCGTACTTCCACGTGGTGGACTGGTAGATGGGCACCTGGCGCGGCTCCGCATCGCCCGGATGATAGCCGCCCTGAACGCACGTGGTACCGATAGTCTGCTCGCACATATCCAACTCCCTTACTTGGGTTTTGTTTTATTCGGTTCACAATACCGCTACCCCGCACCCCTCTCAACCCATCCCGCCGATAGGTTATGGGACAAATTAATCAGGTTTATTTGTCCCAAATCTTAAGAAAGTGTTCGATGGCGAAAAACAATGAGATATGCACTGCGGTCTCGATAAGCGAATGCGCCAGCAAGGGTACCATAGGCGGGTACACCGCAATCAAGGAGACACCGATGAAGCAGATTGATACCACTCAGCTCAACACTGCCACCTGCCAGGCTCAGGCTGCCGAATACCACGCCCGCGGCTTTAACTGCGCGCAGGCCGTCGCCTGCACGCTCGCGCCCGCCGTCGGGCTCGACCCCCAGGTCGCCTTTACCCTCACCGAGGGCTTTGGCGCCGGCATGGGCGGCATGACCGAAACTTGCGGTGCCATCTCGGGCGCCGTGGCCATCATGGGCTTTGTAATGAGCGATGGCATGGAAAACCCCAAGACCAAGGGCCAGACCTACAAACTGTCGCGCGAGATTGCCAAGCGCTTTGGCGAGAAGAACACGACGACCGTCTGCGGCACGCTCAAGGGCATCGGATCGGACAAGGGTCCGCTCCGCAGCTGCCCCGGTTGCATCGACGATGCCGTCGAAATCGCCTGTGATGTACTAAAGCAGCTCGCCGAGTAAACGGCAGCGACATAAAACGACGGTCGGTGTGCTTGGGATCCGTCCAAAAGCACGCCGACCGTCGCCGTTAGAACTCGGCAAATTCGGGAGTGCTGACCTCAATCTCCTCGCGCCCCGCCATAAGCTCGCGCATCTTGGCACAAAACGGCTCCTGCTCCCCCGCCTTAAACACCAAGTGAAGTGTCACGGCATCCGCGTAATCGGTATCCGAAACCTTGGCACCCGAATCCTGCGCCAAACGAAGCACCTGCTCATACTGTGGATAGGCCACATGCACGTCAACCGGCACGACACTCGTCATCTCAACGATCTGCCCAGCCTCCTGAGCCGCGGCCACCGCCGCCTGTGTCGCCGCCGTATAGGCTCGTACCAGACCACCGGGCCCCAACAACGTGCCGCCAAAATAACGCGTCACAACACAGCATACGTTTTTAAGTCCCGCACCACGCAGCACCTCGAGCGTCGGCATACCACTCGTGCGGCTCGGCTCACCATCATCGCTCTGGCGCTCGCGTCCATCGACCAAAATCCACGCGGGAACATTGTGTCGAGCGTCGTAATGACGCTTGCGAACCATCTCGATAAAGGCATTCGCCTCATCCTCGGACTCAATATGGACCAGCTGGGCAATAAACCGACTCTTGCGGTCCACAAACTCACCCGAAACCTCAATATTCGATTGCAGAGTAAAATAGCTGTCCAACAAAGCCCCTCAACAAAATAAAGCGCAGCAACAAACAGCCTCAATAATACGATAACCCTAGTAAAAAGAATGACAACGCCGATGATTCCGTCAACGAAAGCGAGAACCCGTCAGCGCGAGCAAGGTGCCTTGAAAGCCGAGGGCATTGACCTTATGGTCATGCCCGAAGGCTTGAAAGGCAGATTGCCGCGCTGACGGGTTCGCAGCGTCAACAAAGTGCCGAGTGGGCCGATAAGCCGGGTTCTGTCGTGAACGGTCATTTATCTTGTCTGCACGTTACCGTGCAGCTCCACGCACGCTACCCGAACGCGGACCGGGCCGGCCCATAGCGTTCCTATTCGCGCTTGCTCCGGATGGGGCTTGCCAAGCCGCCATGTTGCCACGACGCTGGTGGTCTCTTACACCACCGTTTCAGCTTTTCCCTTTACGCCTTGCGGCGCAGGTGGGAGTCTTCTTTTCTGCGGCGCTTTCCGTCGGATCACTCCGCCCGGCCGTTAGCCGGCATCCCGCCCTCTGGAGCCCGGACTTTCCTCACGCGTACTGCAAGCAGCACATCGCGCGACCGTCTGGCCCACTCAGCAGTGCAAGAGTGTAGCACACCGTTACCGCAGGCAATGGCACAACGCAAACGCTCGACACGATAAACCAAGAACCGCCATGCGCTACAATGGTCCTGTCGATGGGCAACGTCGTCAGTCGAGACGCGACCGCGCTCCGCACCCCTCCGTCTACTCGGTGTGTTCCCGCCTCCTCCCCGAGGCGGGATGTCGGCTTTTTTTCATGCACCGACAATCCAATAGCCTGTGGACAGCCCGGCAGCATTGCGCGCGGACGACATCGCGCACCTCAGCAGCAAATGCAAAAAGGGACCCGTCCATTACGGACGGATCCCTTAAAACAAGTGATCGTCAAACCGATTTACTCGGCGTCGGTCTCCTCGTCCTTCTTCTCGGAAGGCAGCGGGGTAACCTCGATCTCGACGCCCAGAGTCTCAGCAGCAGACTTCATGGACAAGGAGATGCGACGACGGTCGAGGTCGATCTCCATGACCTTGACCTGAACCTTGTCGCCCACGTGGGTAACCTGAGAAGGCTGGTCGACGTGCTTGTTGGCCATCTCGGAGATGTGCACCAGGCCCTCGATGCCCTCGCCCAGGTCGACGAAAGCGCCGAACGGGACAAGCTTGGTCACAGTGCCCTCGACGATAGCGCCGACGGGGTACTTCTTGACCAGTGCGCGCCACGGATCCTCGGTGGTCTGCTTGAGACCCAGGGAGATGCGCTCGCGGTTGAGATCGACGTCGAGAACCTCGACCTCGACCTCCTGGCCGACCTTGACAACCTCGGAAGGATGGTTGACGTGGTTCCAGGAGAGCTCGGAGATGTGGATGAGGCCGTCGATACCGCCGAGGTCGACGAAGGCGCCGAAGTCGACGATGGAGGAAACGGTGCCCTGGAGACGCATGCCAGACTTGAGCTTGGACAGGATCTCGGAGCGCTCGGCCTTACGGGACTCCTCGAGCACGACGCGACGGGAGAGGACGACGTTGTTGCGGTTGCGGTCCATCTCGATGACGCGGGCCTCGATGCGGGTGCCCATGTAAGAGGTGAGGTCCTTGACGCGACGAAGGTCGACGAGGGAAGCGGGCAGGAAGCCACGCAGGCCGATGTCGAGGATCAGGCCGCCCTTGACAACCTCGATAACCTCGCCCTCGACGTTCTCGCCGGAGTTGAACTTCTCCTCGATGCGGTTCCAAGCACGCTCGTACTCGGCACGCTTCTTGGACAGGACCAGACGACCGTCCTTGTCCTCCTTCTGGAGAACCAGAGCCTCGATGGGATCACCGAGTGCAACGATGTCTGCAGGATTAGCGTCCTTGCGGATGGACAGCTCGCGGACCGGGATAACGCCCTCGGACTTGAATCCGATGTCAACGAGCACCTCGTCATGCTCGATCTTAACGACAGTGCCGTTAACGAGATCGCCCTCATCAAAGTCGGTAATCGTACCGTCGATGAGGTTGTTCATCTCCTCCTCGTTGACATCGTCAAGAGAGAAAATGGACGAGTTCTGAATCTCACTCAAAGGTGGACCCCTTTCGAACTACGGGGCCCCGATTGCTAGGACCTACAGAAGGGTGCGACAAGCACACAACGTTTAGGAACACTCGGGAGCCGACAGATACTAATGTGACGCTTATGCAATCACGTTCGTATAGGTTACGGGGAAATGAGTTCGATTTCAAGCGTGAACTGCGATTTTTTACTCGTGTGGAGACTTTTTCGTAATCTTATGAACACACGTCTCCGCAACTTGACGATAACCAGCCAGGCATTCGGCTTTGGGGTAAAGTATCCGGAGCCAACGATTCTAGATCGATTTTTCGAGAAAGGTGCCCGCGTGCTCAAAGCAGTCGTTTTCGATATGGACGAGACGCTTCTCAGCATCAACCTCAACGCGTTCATCCTTCGCTATTTTAAGGATGTCTCTTCGATGCTCGCGGATATCGGCCGCCGCAGCCGCGGTGGCACGATGGCACGTCTCGGCACGATCCTGGTCGACCTCAACGCCAATCGCCGCAGCGGCACGGACAACCGCACCAATCTTGAGTTTTACCAAGAAGAGGTCGAGCGCCGATGCGGTATCCGTCTCTCCGATCCCATCATCTACGAGGCGTTTACCTACTATGACCGCGAAGTTCTTCCGTACAAGAACGACGATGTCATTAACGCCCACGCCATGCCGGGCGCGCACGCCGCGCTCCAGGCCGTACAGGACGCTGGACTGCGTTGCGCGCTCTTTACCAACCCCAGCTTTCCCCAGGGGGCCATCGAGTGCCGCATGGGCTGGGGCGACCTGGCTGACGCCCCCTTTGAGCTCGTCACGCACATGGGAAACGCCACCCGATGCAAGCCCGATGCCACCTACTATCTAGAGCAGCTTCAGGTGATGGGGCTCGAGCCGCACGAGGTCCTTATGGTGGGCAACGATCCCAAACGCGACTTCCCGTCCCCCGATTGCGGCATCCAAACCGCCTATGTTGGCCAGGGAAAACCCGGCCGAGCCACCTGGCACGGAACCATGGAAGACTTCGCCCGCGACTTCAGCGCCGTAGTCGAAGCCTTCTACGAACACCAAGTAGCCGACGAACTGTCGTAAGGCCCCAAGCCTAAAAGACAATAACGCCGCAGGTTGAGCATAAGTCAGCGAAAACGCCCCTAAGCGAGCAATGTGCCTTGAAAGAGGAGGGCATAGGCCTTCTGGCCATGCCCGACGATTGAAAGGCAGATTGCCGCTTAGGGACGTTTGCAGCGTCGGCTAGCTACGCGGTTTGGTAAAACTGCGTAGCTAGCAAACCCGTGTTTTGCCGATCATAATGTTGAGGATCTCGACGTCGGTATCCTTCATGCCCACGCGGCCCACATAGCCCATGCTGGCGATTGTCTGCTCGACGGTATCCTGGATCAGACCCTCGCCGGCACGGAAGCCACGGCCCTGCATGGCCATATCGTGGCCCAAAATCGCCGCATCGACGGCAGCGGAAATCTTGGCGGCACAGCTTGCCTTGGCGCCATCGCACACGATGCCGCCAACGTTGCCGAGCGTGTTCGAGACCGTCGCGCCAATCTGCTCGCGCGTACCACCGCACAGCCAGGTAATCGCAGCGCCGGCGCCGCACGCGGCACAAATAGCACCGCAAAACGCCGAGAGCGCACCAATATAGCTCTTGATATGCACAGCGATAAGATCGGACAGCATCACGGCGCGCACCAGGCGATCGTGGTCGCAGCGCAGATACTCGGCATACTCCATAACGGGCAGCGCGCAGGTAATGCCCTGATTGCCCGAGCCGCACACAATGGCGACCGGCAGCGCGCAGCCGTTCATGCGGGCGTCGGACCCGGCGGCTGCACGGGCGCGGGCACGGCAGGCGACGTCATCGGCACGTGCACCCAGCAGCGTACGGCCCACCTCGGCGCCCCAAGCGTGCGCCAGGCCCTCGGCACTGATTGCGCCATTCAGCTCAATCTGACGCTCAACGGCAGCGCGGGCGCCCTCAATGTCACCGTCCTCGATAAAGTCGATGATGGAATCAATGGACATGGGCGTATCGGCGTTATCTGCCGCACGCTCGGCCACCACGCGCTCGGCGCAGGCGGCGCACTCCCCCGCCGACTTGCCGCATACCGGAATACCATCGAGCGTATGGCACGTGACATTAGTGTGGTGATCGGTAATCTCGACGACCGCGGTATGGCCCCCGGCCGTCGCAGTCACCTTGATGTAGAGGTTGGGCACACCCTCGACAAGCGACACATCGCAGTAGCCGGCGTCGGCGAGGAGCTCGGCCACACGAGCGCGGTCTTCATCGTTAACGCTCTCGAGCACCTCAAGCGCGCTCTTGGCGTCACCGCCCACGGCACCCAGCACGGCTGCAGCTTCAATACCGTGCATACCGCCCGAGTTGGGCACGGTCACGCTCTTAACGTTCTTGATGATGTTGCCCGAGCAGGCAACGTCCATATGATCGGGTTCGCAACCGAGCGTCTGGCTCGCCAACGCCGCTGCATAGGCAACGGCAATAGGCTCGGTGCAGCCGAGCGCACAGACAAGCTCGCGGTTCAAAACATCGCAAAACGCGGCATAACGAAGGGAATCGGTAGGCATAGGTATCTCCTGCTTGCATAACGGGCTGGTCTCTCAAAAATAATTAGCTCTTCTATTTGATAACAATGCATCAAAAACCGCAACCATGGTTCCGGCGGACGGCGCTCAAGCACAAACTGGCGGCATTCATTCATGAAAAGCGGGTCTTGTTGCCTGTTAAAGCGTTTGATCAAAAAACGCCCGAGTGTTTACGCAAAAGTCGCGCTATCATGCAGTCGAACGCGGTAAAACCTTTAGCAATTCCGCCGCACGGACCAGAGAGGAACCACTCATGAAGATTGGTATCGGTAACGACCACGCCGCCGTCGAGCTCAAGAACATCATTTCCGAGCACCTGAAGGAGCGCGGATGCGAGGTCGTGAACTTTGGCACCGACACCTCCGAGAGCTTTGATTACCCCATCGCCGGCTACAAGGTGGGCAAGGCAGTTGCCAACGGCGACGTCGACCTGGGCATCCTGATCTGCGGCACCGGCGTCGGAATCAGCCTGGCCGCCAACAAGGTCGAGGGCGTTCGTGCCGTCGTGTGCTCCGAGCCCTTCAGCGCCAAGCTCTCGCGCATGCACAACAACACCAACGTGCTCGCCTTTGGCGCCCGCGTCGTGGGCTCCGAGCTCGCCAAGATGATCGTCGACGAGTGGCTCGACGCCGAGTTTGAGGGCGGCCGTCACGAGCGTCGCGTTAACCTCCTCAACGAGATCGACCACACGCGCGGCCTTAAGATCGTCGACGAGGCCTAAAGATTCACAAAGCCATACGACGCTAACGCCAGCCCCCGCCCGGAAGAAACATCCGGACGGGGGCTCTTTAGTAGATTTGTGGGGGTTTACCAAAAGTCTACTGGAATAAAAAGGGCGCCGCGGATGAAGTTCCGCGGCGCCCAAGCCACACGCTAACAGCTTTAAGGAGTCAAAGCTGGTTTAGCCAAAAAAGCGCTTGATCTCGATCTCGGCGTTCTCCAGGCAGTCGGAGCCGTGGATCACGTTGGCGTTGACATCGACAGCAAAGTCGCCGCGAATGGTGCCGGGGGCAGCATCAAGCGGGTTGGTGGCGCCCATAAGGGTGCGCATCTTGGAGACAGCGGAGAGGCCGGAAACGACCATCTTGACGACCGGACCGCTCGTCATAAAGTCGCAGAGACCGCCAAAGAAGGGCTTGTCGGCCAGATGGGCGTAGTGCTCCTCGACGGTAGCGCGCTCGAGCGTGGTCATCTCCATGCGCTCGATAACAAGGCCGCTGCGCTCAATGCGAGCAACGATCTCGCCGATCTTGCGATCGCGCACGGCGTCGGGCTTAATCATGATGAAGGTCTTCTCGATAGCCATAAGGTAGCCTTTCAAGTAGGTTCGCGCGTGCCCAAGTCCCATTCCGGCACCCGCCTGGACTGCATCGTAACAGAGTTCTAGCTGCAGTTAAACAAAAAGCCGTTTATTGAAGCGTTATTATTTATTAAAGCGCTCCATATGTGTCACTTCTGTTTCGAAGCCCGACTAGAGTACCATCCGTCCCACTTTCAACTGCAACGAACAGAACGGGCGGTCGATTGTCGCCCGTGAACGCACCCCCTTCACAACCTGCGCAAATGTCCTACAGAAGTTCTCGACAAGCTCCTTCCTTCTCTATAACAAAACGGGTGCCCACCGTAGCGGGCACCCGTAAAGGCAAAATATGATGAACACACCAGACAGACGCATCCAATAAGCTAATTAGCTCCGTGGCCCATCTCGACGACCTTGGATAACGAGCCAAACACACCCTCATCGGCCGCGAGCTGCGCCTCGGCGCTTCCCAACTGCACGGCAACGGCAGCAGGGGCGGTACCACCCTCGGTCGTGCGCGCGGCGACAATCGACGGGATGTCGAGTGCCTCGGTAATGTCGTGCTCAAAGAGCGGACTTGCCTCCTGAAACACCTCAAACGGCAGGTCCTCAAGATTGCAGCCGCGCTTCTCACACATCAGGACAAGATGACCCACCACGGCATGTGCCTCGCGGAACGGCAGGCCGCGCTTTGCCAGGTAATCGGCAACATCAGTGGCTGCCAAGTGGCCCACACCACACTCGCGCGCCATGGCGTCCTCGTTGACAGTCCAGGTCGAGATCATGCCGGCCATAACCGACAGGCACTGCATGAGCGTATGGGCGGTATCGAGCGCACCCTCCTTGTCCTCCTGCAAGTCCTTGTTATAAGCAAGCGGCAGGCCCTTCATGGTCACGAGCAGCTGCACCAGGTTGCCGTACACGCGACCGCTCTTGCCGCGGATAAGCTCAGCAAAGTCGGGGTTCTTCTTCTGCGGCATGATAGACGAGCCGGTGGAATACGAGTCGGAAAGCGTGATAAAGCCGAATTCGGAGCTCGACCACAGCACGATCTCCTCGGAAAGACGCGACAGGTGCATGGCCATGACGGAGCCGGCGTAATGCAGATCGAGCAGGAAATCACGGTCGGAAACCGCATCGAGCGAGTTGGGAATCACACCCGCAAAGCCAAGCTCGGCAGCCGTCATCTGACGATCGAGCGGATAGCTCGTACCGGCAAGCGCGGCGGCACCCAGCGGGCAGTTGTCAGCGGCATCAAAGGCGGCCTTCAGTCGTGTAAAGTCGCGCGCGAACATCCAGGAATACGCCAGCAGATGATGCGACAGCAGCACGGGCTGAGCATGCTGCATGTGCGTGTAGCCCGGCAGAATCACCTTGTCATACTTCTTAGCGGCATCCAGCAGCACATGACGAAGCGAAAGATTGGCCTCCATGAGCTCCTTGGCGAGCGCCTTGACGCCCAGGCGCGTATCGGTCGCAACCTGGTCGTTGCGCGAACGCCCGGTATGCAAGCGCTTACCGGCCTCGCCGATGCGGCGCGTCAGCTCGCTCTCGATGGACATATGAATGTCCTCATCGTTGATATCGAAGGTGAAGTTGCCGGCATCGATATCCTGTTCGATTCCGGTCAGGCCCTCGGCAATCGCCTGCTCGTCCTCGGCACTGATGATGCCCTGGGCCGCCAGCATCTTGGCATGCGCCTTAGAACCGGCGATATCCTGCTTATAGAGATGTTTGTCGACAGGCAGCGACGCGCCAAACTCCTGCGTGACCTCGGCCACTCCCGCCTCAAAACGACCGCCCCAAAGAGCCATGGAACCGTCCCCTTTCTCCAAATACCAAAACAAGCGCCCAAAGCAATGAGCCATGTCGCTAAAGCGATTTCTCAACCGCTAGTTTTGCATATTCCCCACCATGTGCGAGGCCATATAGCTAATTTGCAAAGAAGTGACGCGCCATGCACTTGGCGCCCAACGTCTCCCTCCGGATGTTGCCTTGCGAACCATCAATCCAGGCCTTCAGGCTCATAGGAACATCCTCGACCTTTGCAGCATCGAACTCGGGCGCGAGGGCAAGCAAGGCATGCGCGATAGCGTTGAACATAATGGATACTCCTCATATATATAGGCACAGAGCCGCCAAATTGATAGAAGGAGCCCCGCCGGACAACCCCGGCGGGGCTCGGACTCAGCCGTAGACGCGGCATCATTTATGCGGGCGGAACGTAGGGGCCACCGATGTTAAGAAGTGTCAGCAAGCATAACGAAAGGTAGGGACCCCGTGCGCCCGTTATGTATCACGCGGATGGGCCGCGCGGATACCAAGGGAAGGAGGCGCTAGGCCTGGGCGGCAGCGGAGCTGGGACCCTGGACCTTTGCCCACGTCTTGAGCGACAGCGTATCGATCTCGATAAAGCCGGCGCTGGCCTTCTCGTCAAACGTGGTGTCGCGGTCGTAGGTAGCCAGACCGTAGTCATACAGGCTAAACGGGCTCTTGCGACCGACGACATGGCAGTTGCCCTTAAAGAACTTCAGACGGACGGTACCGGTCACGAACTTCTGGGTATCGGCCATAAAGGCATCGAGCGCGTTCTTGAGCGGGCTGTACCACTGGCCGTTGTACACGGCGGTGGCCCAATCCTGCTCGAGCTTAATCTTGGTCTTGAGCAGGTCGCCCTCGACGCAAATGTCCTCAAGTGCCTTGTGGGCGGTGATGAGCGTCAGGGCGCCGGGAACCTCATAGCACTCACGGCTCTTGAGGCCCACCAGACGATCCTCGACCAGGTCGAGACGGCCAAAGCCGTTGTCACCAGAGATCTTGTTGAGGGCGATGACGATCTCGGAGAGCTTCATCTTCTTGCCGTCGACGGCGACGGGCTTGCCGGCCTCAAACTCAATCTCGGTATACGTCGGGGTGTCGGGCGCGTCCTCGGGGTTCTTGGTCATAACCCAGGCGTCATCGAGCGGCTCGTTCCAGGGATCCTCCAGGTGACCGCACTCAATGGCGCGACCCCACAGGTTGTCGTCGATGGAGTAGGGGTTGTCGTTGGCGCCCTCGGGAACCGGCACGTTGTGGGCGTGAGCATAGGCAACCTCATCGGGACGGCACTTCAGATCCCACTCGCGAACCGGGGCGATAACCTTAAGCTCGGGGTCGAGGGCCTTGACGGCAGCCTCAAAACGAACCTGGTCGTTACCCTTGCCGGTGCAGCCGTGGGCGACGTAGGTCGCGCCAAACTCGTGAGCGACCTCGACAAGCTTCTTGGCGAGCAGCGGGCGAGACAGCGCGGAGAGCAGCGGGTACTTGTTCTCGTACATGGAGTTTGCGGCGATGGCCTTAGTCAGGAACTCATCGGAGAACTCGTCGCGCAGGTCGAGCACCTGGCAATCGAGAACGCCCAGGTCAAGCGCCTTCTGCTTCTTGGCATCCAAGCCGGTCTCCTCCTGGCCCACGTTGCCGCAGACGCAAACGACATCGAGATTCTTCTCGTCCTGGAGCCACTTGACACATACGGATGTATCAAGACCACCGGAATATGCGAGAACGACTTTTTCCTTGCTCATGGCTGTTTCCTTTCGCCCTTGGTAGCTAGTTAGAACATCGGTCAGTTGCAAGTCATTTCGAGGTCAAAAAACCGTACAATACCAGGTTAAATAGCAAAAAGCAGCACAGCATGCCCTAGAAACATGCAGCAATGTCGTGCTAAAACCCAACGACCTCAAAATGACTCTGTTGGGGCATTTAGCCCCATGCGGACAGAGACGATTGTTATCGTCGTCGGGAAATTGCGCGCTGGCGTCGGATGGCATTGTCTGCAGTAGTGATAATCTTTACGAACTGCATCTGCCTCTCCTTTCACCTATCGCCGGGCGCAATTCTAATATCGTAAACGGTACCTTTTCCTCGGTAAGCGGTTGTTTTTCCGTCTCCGTTTTCGATGGTCGCTATATTACGCTAAAGTGCCTGCTGTACAAGCGACAAATTCAAATTTCTGAAAAGTTTTTTCATTACTTTGTGAATGATGATGCAAATATGCGCCAATCCTGCGAAAATACGCCCGACTATCAAGTAGAGGGTCAATCACCCGAAACATTCTGGAAACCGAAAGGCGCGTTTTATGCAGACTTACGAATCAGACGCCAACATCGGCAACATTAAGATTCTCGCTGTCGATATGGACAAGACGTTACTGACCGACGAGCGCGTGCTGCCTCAGGGCCTCGACGAGCGCCTGGACAAGCTCGCCGAGGCTGGCATCGTGTTCTGCCCCGCCAGCGGACGCCCCGCCCCCAAACTCGAGGAGATGTTTGAGAACATCAAGAGCCGCATCGCTTTTTGCCCCGATAACGGCGCGTGCGTTATCTACCGCGGCAACTATATCTATAAGAGCACTATCGACGTGGCGCTGTATCAGCAGGTCTTGAGCCGCGCCTCGGAGGATTCGCGCGCTGTCCCCGTCCTGTGCTGCTTCGACGAGTTCTATGTACTTGCCCGCGATCATCAATACCACGACGAGATCAGCGTCTACTACAACACGATCAACTACGTCGATAGCTTTGAGGGCATTGACATCGAGTCTAACAAGATTTCGATCTTCTTCCCCGCCTACGATGCCGAGCCAGCGTTTCGCGAGGACTACAGCCCGGCATTCTCGGACCGACTCTATGTCACCAATGCTGGCCGCGAGTGGATCGACTTTATGAACCTGGGCGTCGACAAGGGGTCGGGCGTAGCACATCTCTGCGAGCGCCTGGGCATCGATATCGCCGACGCCGCTGCCGTGGGCGATACGTACAACGACATCCCCATGCTGGAGCGCGTCGGGCATAGCTTTATCGTGGACAATGCCGAGGAGCACATGAACGCGCATGCCAAATGGCGCATTCCGAGCAACAACGACGGGGGCGTACTGACGCTCATCGACGCCATCCTGGCGGCTCGTTAAACTCGCCGCCATGCCCGGCGCCGGCCGTTTGATTTTTGCTCGGTCAGGTCCTGGGCTCGCTCGAAGAGCACATTTAGTGCTCTTCGGCTCGTGCGGAATCTACAAAAATCAAACGGCCGGCGCCGGGCATGGCTACGTATTCGTTCATGTCGCCTAGATGACGTCTTGAGTGTCTAGATACTTAGCTGAATATATTTGGATGAAGGGGGCTCCTTGTTGGTAAGGAGCCCCCTTCTGGTTTTGGTTACTTTGGAGTTGTCGATACGTCTTTATTTGGCGTCGGCCCAGGTTATGCCGGTGCTGGCTTCGGCGATCAACGGTACGCGGAGGTCTACGACGTGTTCCATGACGTCGCGGACCATGGTGGTTAGGCGCTCGACTTCGTTGACGGGGCACTCAAAGTCCAGTTCGTCGTGTACCTGCAGAATCATGTGGGCAGCAAAGCCCTCTTCTTCCAGGCGGCGGCTTACGCGGGCCATGGCGATCTTGATGATGTCGGCGGCGGTGCCCTGCATGGGGTGGTTCATGGCCGTGCGCTCGCCAAAGCCGCGGAGCTGCGGATTTTTGGCCTTAAGCTCCGGGATATGGCGGCGGCGGCCGTACATGGTCTCAGCGTAGCCCGTCTGCTTGGCACGTGCCACCACGTTGTCGAGGAACGTACGCACACCCGGGTAGGCCTCGTAGTAGCGGTCGATCATGTCGCGTGCCTCGGCCATCGAGATATGCAGCGACTGCGATAGGCCGTAAGCCTGCTGACCATACACGATGCCAAAGTTCACGGCCTTGGCGCGGCTGCGCAGGTCGGGCGTCACCTCGGACACCGGCACGCCAAACACGCGCGCGGCCGTCTCGGCATGGAAGTCCTCGCCCTCGTTAAAGGCGCGCACCAGATGCTCGTCACCCGAGAGATGCGCCAGCAGACGCAGCTCGATCTGCGAGTAGTCCACCGCCAAAAAGACGCTTCCCTCGCCTGCCGAAAACGCCGTCTTGACAGTACGGCCCAGCTCCGAGCGCGTCGGAATGTTCTGCAGGTTCGGGTCGCTCGAGGACAGACGTCCCGTTGCGGTAATGGTTTGGTTGTACGTGGTGTGCACGCGGCCGTCACCGCGGCGCAGCGGGCCCAACGTGTCCAGATAGGTTGACTTAATCTTGGACTTCTCGCGCCAGTCCAAGATCAGACGAACAATCTCGTGGTCACGGGCAAGATCGCTCAGCACCTTGGCATTGGTCGAATAGTAGCCGCGCTTGGTCTTTTTGAGGCCCTTGGTCGGAAGGCCCATCACATCAAAGAGCACATGCGAAAGTTGCATGGGGCTGCCGATGTTAAAGGTCTCGTCGCCGGCCAGGTCGCGAATACTGCGCTCAACCTCGGAAATCTGGGTCGCCAGGCCCTCGGACAGACTGTGCAGGCGGTCGGGGTCCACAAGCATGCCCGCGCGCTCCATCTTGGCAAGCACCGGCACGAGCGGCATCTCGATGCCATCGAACACGTTGGCGGCATTCTCACGGGCCATGAACTCGCGCAACGGCGCCACGAGCGTCAGCGTCAGGGCCGCAGTACGGGCGGCAGGCGCCGGAGCGTCCTCGCCGGCACCCTCCGCGCCGCGCGCCGCAGGCAGCGCCATCTGCAGATACGTATCGGAAAGATATGCCTCATCGAACTCGGAGCGGTCGGAATCCAACAGGTAGGCGGCAACCACGGTGTCGAAGATGCGCGTGGAATCGACTGCCAGCGGATCCATGAGCTCGGGCTCGGAAGAATCGATGGGCGAAAGCTCATGCAGCAGCGCCTTCATATCCGGGCTCGCCACACGGCCCTCCATAAACAGACGCGCGAGCACGCCGGCAATCACGCCGTGGACGAAGTTGAAGCCCTCAACCTCAGCCGCCGCACCGCTGTCGCCCTCCTCGAGCGCAAACAGGCCCTTGGACGTCGCCAACCACAACGTGCGCGTCAGTCCAAAGAGCGCGCCCTCTTCCTTGTCGTCGTCCACCACGGCGGCGACCCACTCGCCGGCTTCAATCGCGCGGGAGACCTCAGCTGCAACGGCACCAAGCGCGTCAGCATCGCCGGCGGCTGCGCGCAAAACGGCGGGAATCTCAAACGTGCTGGCAGCTGCCCCGCCCTCGCCGCCGATCAGCGCCAAGAAACGGTTCTGCATGGCCGTAATACCAAGCGTACCCAGCGCCGCGGAAACCTCATCGGCAGAAAACGCCGGGAAGGACGTCGCCTCAAAATCGAGCTCAACGGGCGCATCGGTGCGGATGGTCGCCACCTTACGGCTCAGCAGCGCGTCGTCGATGTGTGCGCGCAGGTTTTCTCCCATCTTGCCCTTGACCTCGTCAGCATGCGCGATGACCTCGTCAAGGCTGCCGTACTGCGCGATGAGCGCACTCGCCTTTTTGGGGCCGATGCCCGGTACGCCGGGAATGTTGTCCGACGTATCGCCCTTCAGACCGTAAAAATCGGGCACGAGCACCGGCGTGATGCCGTGATACAGGTCGTCCACGCTCTCGGGCGTCATGATCGCCACGTCGGACAGGCCCTTGCGAGTCGAGACCACGTTGACGTGCTCGGTCACGAGCTGATACATGTCGCGGTCGCCGGTCACCAGCAGCATGTCGCAGCCGGCCTCCTCGCCCAGGCGTGCCATGGTTCCCAGGATATCGTCGCCTTCCCAGCCCTCGGACTGCAAAATGGGCACGTTGAGCGCGGCGAGCAGCTCCTTGATCATGGGGAACTGCGCGTGCAGGTCGGGGTCCATGGGCGGGCGCTGCGCCTTGTACTGCGGCAGCATCTCCATACGCACGCGCGGCTTGCCCTTGTCAAACGCCACGACAACGCCGTCGGGATTAAAGGCATCGATCATCTTGAGGAACATGTTCAGAAAACCAAAGATCGCGTTGGTGGGGCGACCGTCCGGCGCGTTCATGGTCGGCGGCACGGCGTGGAAGGCGCGATGCATGAGCGAGTTGCCGTCGATGACGGCAAAGGTACGGCGCTTTTCAGACATATTGAATACCTCGCTTTGGGCTGGGCACGGTTTGCTCACACCAGTTTACACGCTCCCCGCCCCGCGGCCACCGCACATCAGGCTTCCCTGCCGCCGCGGGCCCGCGCGTGATACGATGGCTCACGGTACATCAACCAGCACGATCGATCCGAAAGGAGCCTGCGTCATGGAGCGTCCCAGCGCATGGAAAAAGTACACGCCACAGCAGATCGAGGAGCTCGAGGAGCTTTGCCGCGGCTATAAGCAGTTTTTGAGTGAGAAGAAGACCGAGCGCCTGTGCGTCAAGGCCGGTATCAAGATGGCCGAGGAGGCGGGCTACGTCAATCTGGAGACCGTGATCGCCGAGGGCCGCGCGCTCAAGGCCGGCGACAAGGTGTACGCCGCCAACCACGGCAAGGACCTCATGCTCGTCAACCTGGGCACCGCCCCGCTCGAGCAGGGCTTTAACATCCTGGGCGCCCACGTGGACTCGCCGCGCCTGGACCTCAAGCAGAACCCCGCCTTCGAGGCCGGCGACATGGCTTATCTCGACACGCACTACTATGGCGGCGTCAAGAGCTACCACTGGGTCGCTTCCCCGCTCGCACTCGTGGGCGTCATCTGCAAAAAGGACGGCACCACCGTCGACATCAACATCGGTGACAAGGCCGACGACCCGGTCTTTACCATCTCCGACCTGCTGATCC
This sequence comes from Collinsella sp. AM13-34, assembly GCF_003473055.1. Lineage (NCBI taxonomy): Bacteria > Bacillati > Actinomycetota > Coriobacteriia > Coriobacteriales > Coriobacteriaceae > Collinsella > Collinsella sp. AM13-34. The sequence goes on from NZ_QRLE01000015.1 coordinate 18,837, forward strand.
ACCTCTCGAGCGAGCAGATGGCCAAGCCCGCCAAGGACGCCGTCGACGCCGAGATCCTCGACGTGATCGTGGGCGGCCGCCCCGTCAAGTTTGACGAGGACGACAAGGACGCTCCCAAGGAGCCCGTCAAGCAGATGTTCCTGGATATCCTCAAGGAGCAGTACGACGTCGAGGAGGAGGACTTCCTCTCCGCCGAGATCGAGGTCGTGCCCGCCGGCCCCGCCCGTGACATGGGCCTCGACCGCTCCATGATTCTGGGCTATGGCCACGACGACCGTGTCTGCGCCTATCCGTCCATGCTCGCCCAGATCAACGTCGCCAACGTGGAGCGCACGAGCATCACACTCATCGTCGACAAGGAGGAGATCGGTTCCGTAGGTGCCACCGGCATGACGAGCCGCTTCTTCGAGAACACCGTCGCCGAGATCATGACGCTCGCCGGCGAGGATAGCCCGCTGGCCCTGCGCCGCGCGCTCGCCCGCAGCCGCATGCTCTCCTCCGACGTGTCCGCCGGCTTCGACCCGGGCTACGCCGGCAAGTTCGAAACCAAGAACGCAGCCTTCATGGGTCGCGGCCTGTGCTTTAACAAGTACACGGGCAGCCGCGGCAAGGGCGGCTCTAACGATGCCGACGCCGAGTATGTGGCCCTCATCCGCGACATCATGGACGAGGCCGGCGTGGACTTCCAGACCTGCGAGCTTGGTCGCGTCAACGCGGGCGGCGGCGGCACCATCGCATACATCATGGCTAAGTACGGCATGAACGTCATCGACTCTGGCGTTGCCGTCCTGTCCATGCACGCCCTGTGGGAGGTCGCTAACAAGGCCGATATCTACGAGGCCTATCGCGGCTACAAGGCCTTCATCGAGCGCGCGTAACCAACCCTTCATCAGTTGCGGTGAAATACAGACTAAACTGGCCCATAAACGGCCAAAACAGACCGTATTCCACCGCAACTTCCTTTTTGGCAGAGGAGAGTCCATGCTGCAGGTCGTCATTTCGCCCGCCAAGCAGATGCGCGCGGCCCAAGATGCTTTTGAAGTCCTGGGCATTCCACCCTTTGCGCGCGAGACGGCTCGCCTCCACCGCGCACTGCTAGATATCGAGCGGAATGAAGGCAGCGACAGCCTGCAGGCGCTATGGAACGTGAGTGACAAACTGCTGGGGCCTTGCCTCAACACCCTGCATGAGTTCGGGCCCATCCTGAAAAACGGCGATCTCGACAATCCCGCACTCGCCTGTCACCTCTCCCCTGCCGTCATGTCCTACCACGGCATTCAATACCAGAGCATGGCGCCCGAGGTGATGGATTCCGCGCAGCTCGCATGGCTGCAAAGCCACCTGTGGATCCTCTCTGGCCTCTACGGGTGCGTTCGCCCCTTTCATGCCGTCGAACCATATCGGCTGGAGATGGGCGCGAAGCTCGCCGTTGACGATGCCCGAGACCTCTATGCGTTTTGGAGCGACAAGCTCGCGCGGGCTATCGCCCCGGCAGGCTCAAACACCACGATCGTCAACCTCGCCAGCGTAGAGTACGCCAAAGCCGTTCTGCCCCATCTCGCGGGCGACGCCACGGTCGTCACGTGCCTCTTTGGCGAAGGCATCCGCAACGGCAAGCCCATCCAGCGCTCGACCGCCAGCAAAAAGGCACGTGGTTCCATGGTGCGCTGGATGGCAGAAAACAAGCTCGAGGATGTAAGCGGGCTCACCGCGTTTGACGTTGGTTATCGTCACTTTCCCGAGCTTTCAAATAAGAACACTTTGGTCTTCCTGAACGAACAGACCTTGTAGGACCACCGCTACTTTTGAATGTGCTGCCTAGGCACGGCGTCTATTCCGCCAAGCCGTCGGCTTTGGCAACTTCGTTTGTCGAGCCATCTTGGTAGGTAATCTTAACGTGCTCTACCTCGGACACCGCAACACCCGATGGGGGCTCCAAGCGCCATTCCGTCAGCGCGATATCCATAGTCGTAGGCACGTCGCCCTGATTCTTGAGCTTCACCGTCAGCGTTTTGAGCGCCGCATCATACGTCACGCGTTCGATTTCCTCACCAGGAATAGACCCACCGCTCAGCTGAAGCTGGACAAATCCATCGCGCGGATACCAATAGTCGCCCGGCGCGGCCACCGTGTTACCACCAGCGACCTTCACCGCCATGATCGGCAGGGCATCGTCGGCCTCGAACTCCCATGCAGCGCCGCCGTGACCGCCAAACGTCCAGATACAAAAGGCAATCACCAGCACGGCAAGCACCGCAAAACCAATCGCGACAAGGCCATGGTGCGCACGGCTTTCCTCGGCCGATACATCCCATTGCGTCTCTCGATATAGATGCTTGTCTTCCATGTTCGCCTCCCCACAGGCACGCTCGTTAGGCCAATCGTACCCATTCGAGCTATACTTGAGCCCATTACATAAACGGGGAGCTTGCAGGACAAGACGGCAGGCTGAGACTGGGCGCGCCCGCCCTGACCCGCAAACCTGATATGGGTAATGCCAACGAAGGGAGCCGTGCCAATGAGCACACAGACCGAGCCCAAGCTCGTCACGCAAATCGACTTCGCCCGCGCCGGGCAGATCACGCCGCAGATGAAGGAAGTCGCCGAGCGCGAGCATCGCGACCCCGAGTACATCCGCGAGCGCGTGGCCGACGGCCGCATCGCCATTCCCGCCAACATCGTGCACATCAAAAAAGGCATGCGCGCCTTTGGTGTCGGCGAGGGCCTGTCTACTAAGGTCAACGTCAACCTGGGCATCTCGGGCGATAAAGCCGATGCCGCCGAGGAATGGAAGAAGGTCAAGATCGCCGAGGACTTTGGCGCCGACGCCATCATGGACCTTTCCAACTCGGGCAAGACGCGCCAGTTCCGCCAGCAGCTCATCGACGAGACGCCGCTCATGGTGGGCACCGTCCCCATGTACGACGCCATCGGCTACATGGAAAAGCCGCTGGTCAAGCTTACCAAGGATGACCTGTTCGAGGTCGTGCGCGCGCACGCCGAGGACGGCGTGGACTTTATGACCATCCACTGCGGCATCAACAAGTCGGTCACCAAGACCTTTAAGGAGACCGGCCGCTTGATGAACATCGTGAGCCGCGGCGGCTCGCTGCTGTTTGGCTGGATGGAGGTCACCGGCAACGAAAACCCCTTCTACGAGTACTTTGACGAGCTGCTCGAGATTTGCCACGAGTACGACGTGACGATTTCGCTCGGCGACTCCTGCCGCCCGGGCTGCCTCTACGACTCCAACGACGCCACCGAGACCGCCGAGATGATCGAGCTGGGCAAGCTGTGCAAGCGCGCTTGGGCCGCCGGCGTCCAAGTCATGGTCGAGGGCCCGGGTCACATGGCGCTCGACGAGATCGCCGCCAACATGAAACTGCAGAAGCGCCTGTGCCACAACGCCCCGTTCTATGTGCTCGGGCCGCTGGTGACCGATATCGGCGTGGGTTACGACCACATCACCGCCGCCATCGGCGGCGCTATCTCCGCCAGCTCCGGCGCCGACTTCCTGTGCTACGTGACGCCGGCCGAGCACTTGTGCCTGCCCAACGCCCAAGACGTGCTCGATGGCCTCATGGCCACCAAGATCGCCGCGCACGCCGCCGATATCGCCAAGAAGGTGCCGCACGCCCGCTACATGGACGACAAGATGGGCCAGGCACGCCGCAAGCTCGACTGGGACTCCATGTGGAAGTGCGCGCTCGACCCGGTCACCGGCAAGAAGCGCTACGAGGAGTCCCCCGCCGCCACCGAGGGCACCTGCACCATGTGTGGCAAGATGTGCGCCGTCCGCACCGTCAACAAGGTGTTCGAGGGTACGACGATCGATCTCGGCATGGAGGACTAACTCGTCACCGGAGCCACAATCAGTAACATGGTGTTCGTCAATTGTTGACGTGTGAACATTTGCTTACATTTGCGTAAAGATTACATCGCCCGCCCGGGTTCGACATAGAGTCGGCCCGGGCATCTTTATAATGCTGGCTTAAAGACCCATTTGATTCCGACCGAACAAGGGAGCAAACATGGATCGCAGTAAGGTACCTGCCGTTCTATCCATCGCAGGATCCGATTCCAGCGGTGGCGCCGGCATTCAGGCCGACATCAAGACCATCACAGCGCACCGCCTGTATGCCGAGACAGCCATCACGGCCATCACAGCGCAAAACACACTGGGCGTCACCGCCGTGCAGGATATCTCGCCAGATATCGTAGCCGCGCAAATTGACGCCGTCTTTGACGATATCCGCCCCAGCGCCGTCAAGATTGGCATGGTCTCCTCTGCCGAGATTATCGAAGTCATCGCAAACCGCTTGAGCGCTTGGAACGCAACGAACGTGGTCGTCGACCCCGTCATGGTCGCCACCTCGGGCGCGCGCTTGATTGCCGAGGATGCCTCCGAGGCACTCACCCGCCGCCTGTTCCCGTTGGCAACGGTCATCACGCCCAACATTCCCGAGGCCATGACGCTGCTCGACTACGAGGTCGATTCCGAGCGCACGCAACAAAATGCCGCTATGCTCCTCACCCGCCGCTTTGGCTGCGCAGCCTTGGTTAAGGGCGGTCATTTTGTCAACGAGGCCAACGACGTACTGGCCGAGCCTGCGCCCCTCGATGACGAGGGCAACCACCTGGGCGATCCGCTCACTACGTGGTTTCGCCACAAGCGCATCGAGACCGACAACACGCACGGCACCGGCTGCACACTCTCGTCCGCCATCGCCTGCGCGCTGGCCCAGGGCATGGATCTCGCCGATGCCGTCAATGCGGGCAAGGCATACCTGACAGGCGCTCTGGCCGCCGGCCTGAACATGGGCAAAGGCTCCGGCCCCGTCAACCACATGTGGCAGTATTAAGATTCGCAGCCCAAAACCGCCGCAAAGGGGACAGGCACCTTTGCGGTGGCTCCCACAAACATCTCGATCTGTAACAGTAACTCGGCAAAATCGACCCTAGATGTTACAGATCAAGACAAACAATCGATATCGACCTAAATAATCTTAATCTGTAACATCTAGCCCGTTTTCGGCCTTGGAACTGTTACAGATCAAGACAAACAAACGAAACAAGCCCCCGCAAGGGGAACTCTGTGGTGGTTTGGGGCCGTGCTACTCACCGAGCATCTCTTTGAGCTTGGCTGCCACGGCATGTCCCAAGCTCTCGTGGCTTTCGGGCATCATATGCAGATAGTCGATATCGCCCGGCTCGGCAAACTCGGCGGCATTCAAAAAGTCGCAGCCAAACTGCTCGGCCACGTGCGCATAGTACTCGCCAAAAAGCTCAGATGCCTCAACGGAATGCTCGTCAAAGTCGGTCATATACACATCGGCGATCTGCGGCTTGATCTTGATAGGAGCCATCAGCAGGATGCGCGGGCAAGGCGCAGCGTCGGTCCACGGAAACGCGCGGACGGCGCGAATCAGCGCCATGGCGCCACGGGCGATATCGGAAGCTGTCACGTTAAAGACCGTCTTACAGTCGTTGGTGCCCAGCATGATCACAATGGCGTCCAGCGGCTTATGGGCCTCGAGCAGCATCGGAAGCGCGCGAATACCGTTGAGGTTAGTGTCCAGATGGCACATGTCGTCGCGCACCGTCGTGCGACCATTTAGACCTTCCTCAATCACATGCCAGCCCTCACCCAGGTCACGCTGCACCACGCCGCACCAGCGCACATCCTGCGCATAGCGCACTGCGGTACCGTCGCGCATACCCGCCGGATCATAGCCATAGGTGTTGCTGTCACCAAAGCACAGAACGTTTTTCATCTTGAGCTCCTCATTCAGTAAAAAGCCGACGGGGGCAACCCCTCCCGTCGGCTTGGCATATCACATCGCGCGCACCGCTTACAGGTACTTGCGCCAGTCATCCTCGTCCTCATCATCCTCGACTGCTGTCTGGGCCTGCTCGGCGGCGCGAGCGGCTGCGGCGCGGGCGGCAACCTGGGCATAGGACTCCTCGTTGCGCTCGGGGAAGTTTGCCAGCACGTGCTCGAACTTGGCAAAGTCCTCATCCCAGCGCGTAGAGGGCACGGCAAAGAAGACCTGCTTGACCTTGAAGTCGCCCGACGCGAGCTCCTTGCGGAAGAGCTCGGCCACGGCCTCGGCATCAAAGCCGTTGTTCTCGCAGCCCCAAGCACCCAGCACGAGCTTCTCGCGACCAAGCTCATCGCAGATGGCAAGGACAAAGCGGATGCGGTCGCGCAGGGCATCCAGCAGAGCATCGTCGCTCACGCGATACTCCTGGCGGGCGCGCCTAACGTTGGGCGCGGCGGCCACGATCACGTCGGCGTATGCATGCACGTGGTTGCGGTCGAAGCGCACCGCAGGCACCACCAGCGCACGGTTGCGGTAGAGCTCGCAGTTGATGTTGCGGCGACGGTTCTCGCCGTACCACTTACGCTGCTTATCGAGAACGTTGTACAGATACGAATCGGCGCACAGCGTGGCCTCCTGGCCCAGATAACCCTGAATATATCCACCGCCCGGATTGGTAAACGAGGCAAAGGCGAGCACGGCCATGTCGCAGAACTGCGCATAGCCGCGACCGTTATCGAGGATTGCCTGCGTGGCGGAGGCATCAAGCACAGTGACCTCGGGCAGGACCGGAGCGGGCTCCTCAGCAGCAGGCGCGGACTCGACTTCGTCGGTCTCCTCTGCGGGCGCAGGTTCAGCCGCAACCTCAGCCTCGGCGGACGCAACCTCAGCCTCGGCGGACGCAACCTCAGCGGACTCAGACTCCTCGGCAACCGGCTCCTCGGCAGCCGCTGCCTTCTGGGCCGTGGCCTTCATCGCCGCGACAAAGCCGGCAGGCATACCGTCGAATTCGCGAACGCCGGCAAGCGAGCGCTCGATATCCTTGGCACACGCCTCGGACACAGTTGCCACGTGACGCTCGGCGGCCTTGGCGCGGGCCTCGCGCTTGGGGTTGGGCTGTCCCGCGCGGTTGGGCCTGCGGTTACGGTTCCTGTTGTCGACGTCTGCCATAAGTGGTCACCTTTCCTGTCGCTGCCGCTATCGGCTTTTTCCCATCCATGATACCCCGCCGCGCACAAAAAAGACGGCCCCGCAGGACCGCCTTTCGCATCGTTTTACCGCGTCCGACAAGAAACGCTGCAATCCCCCGCGCTAGTCGCGACGACCGAGGATGTTCAGGATGCGCAGGAACACGTTGATAATGTCCACGAACAGGTTGGACGCCATGAGCACCGCATTGGGCAGCGTGGGTGGCACCGTCGTGGCAACATAGGTGTCGTAACCAATAAAGCCGGCGAACACCACGATCACGATCAGGTCGGTGATGGTCTGCGAGACGCCCATGAACATCAGCACGATCTCAACCAGAATAGTGGCGAGCAGAATGCCAAAACCGATGCCATATACGCGCTGGAAAAACTTGGGGAACGTCACGCCCAAGGCGCCAAAGACAAAGGTGATGGCGGCCGTGGCGATAAAGGCAGTGTTGATGGTGGGCAGGTCGTAGTTGGCAAGGCCAAACGACGCGGTCAGGCCAAAGGTACTCGCAAAGATTACGTAGCCCACAAGGGACAGGCCCACGGACTGCTTGCTGGCGGCAGCTGACATCATGACGATGCCGACAATGGTCAGGATAAACGAGCCAAAAACCAGCGGCAGGGCGGCCCCGCTCATCATCATGCGCGCAAACGACATGGTGCTCGTAAAGTAAGCACCGGCGCCCATGGCGCAAAAGCCCAAAAAGATGAGAGCAGACATGACAAGGTTGTACGCGCGCGGCGACATCTCCTTGGCACGGCTTGCGCCGGTCTCGATGGGGCCATTCTGATAGCCCTGGATATCGTTCATAATTTCGTCCTTTCAAAAAGCACCACGACGGCGCCGTAGCTGACAAGTTTCCTGCCATTGTACCCGAACGCCACGCGTTCTTACCTGCGGCGCTCGCTCTCGAGTGTTCGGTCGAACGCCCACACCCACCAACGCATCAGATGAGTCTGCGAGCCATCCGGTCGCTCGCGTGCCTGTTCTTCCAGATACAGTTCGGTCGCATGTCCGCCAAAACGAACCTTATACGTTGCCGTACGAATGCCGTGAACCGTCAGGCCAAACCCAGTGGTCGAGACAATCTCGTCAATCGTAAAGCAACGACCGTCGACCCAGCAGACGGTGACCGGCACGACCTGTCCGCCCGCGAGGATGCGAGCCACGACGTCCACATACTGCTTGTGCACGCGCCGAGTTTTGCCATCTGTCTGTCGATATTCCATGTCTCCTATTATCGAACGCATGTTTGCATATTGTAAAGCGAACAGACTGTGGTTTTGGGGTGTTGGGGCGCGCGCACGTGTCCTCATGGTGTGTTAGCAAAAAGAACACCCACGGTCAACAGGGCTAATATTCATTTTTAGTGCCAAAAAATTCACTGCTCCCATCAGAACTCGGTAAAGAAACCCGCAGGAGGTGATACGATTTATCATGTTTCTGTAACGTGCCTGCAAACTTCGAGAAAGCCCATATATGGACGTAACGTTCTCAACCTTCCTCGGCCAACTTGTGTCGAACCCAGTCCTTGCCGTCACCGTGATCCTCGCGCTCGGCGCCATCTTCGTCAATGGATGGACCGACGCACCCAACGCCATCGCGACCTGCGTCACTACGCGTTGCATGCCCGCCCGCGCCGCTATTCTCATGAGTGCCGCATTCAACTTCCTTGGCGTGCTCATCATGACGCACTTTAACGCGAGCGTCGCCAACACCATCTCCCATATTGTCGACTTTGGCGGAAACAGCACCATGGCGCTCGCCTGTCTGTGCGCGGCGCTGTTCTCCATCGTCGTCTACGGCGCCACAGCGTCGCGTTTTGGCATCCCCACCTCGCAAAGCCACAGCCTTATCGCCGGCCTGACCGGTGCCGCCATCGCCCTCGGCGGTGCGAGCAGCGTCAACGTCCACGAGTGGATGAAGGTCATCTACGGCCTGGCGCTCTCCATCGGTCTGGGCTTTGTCATGGGCTGGGTCCTGTGCAAGCTCGTCTCGATTCTTTTCGCCGCCGCCAACAGGCGACGTGCCAATGTCTTCTTTAAATACGCTCAGATCGCGAGCGCTGCGGCCATGAGCTTTATGCACGGCGCGCAGGATGGACAGAAGTTCATCGGCGTGCTCTTTTTAGGCGTGGCCTTTGCCAGCGGCCAGACGAGCGTCGGCGATGCCGGCATCCCCATCTGGATTATGCTGCTATGCTCGGCCACCATGGGCATCGGCACCAGCGTGGGCGGCGAGCGCATCATCAAGTCCGTTGGCCAGAGCATGGTCAAGCTCGAAAAGTACCAGGGCTTCTCCGCCGACCTGGCGGGCGCCGCGAACCTGCTGCTTGCCACCCTTACCGGCATCCCCGTGTCCTCCACGCACATCAAGACCTGCGCCATCATGGGCGTCGGTGCCGTCAAACGCCTCTCGGCCATCAACTTCGGCGTCGTCAAGGACATGATGTTCACCTGGTTCTTCACCTTCCCCGCCTGCGGACTCATCAGCTTTGTCATGGCCAAGCTGTTCATGATGTTCATCTAGTCAAACCGAACGTCCATCCGGACCGTAACACCTCGCCCACCCGTCTTCGCCTCGAAAGGACCCACTCATGGCAAAGAAACCCGATTCGTTCTACTTTGACAACTACGTCGCCTGCGCCGACCTCGCCGTCCAGGCCGCCGAGCTGCTTACCAAGATTTTCGAGAACTTCGATCCCGCAAAGATTCACGATATGCTCGACAAGATGCATGCGATCGAGCATGCGGCCGACAAGAAGCACCATGAGCTTGAGGACGCCCTGCTCACCGCCTTTATCACCCCGCTTGAGCGCGAGGATCTGGACCTGATGAGCTGCTCGCTCGACACCGTGCTCGACCGCATCGAGGGCGTCGTGCAGCGCGTCTACTTCACCAACATCCAGAGCATCCATCCCGATGCCATCGTGATCGCCCACAAGGTGACCGACGCCTGCCGCGCCATGAAAGACCTGATGGTCGAGCTGCCTAACTACCGCAAGTCCAAAACGCTGCGCGAGCTCGTCATCCAGATCAACACCATCGAGTCCGAGGCCGACGAGCTCTATATCAACGCCATGCGTAACCTGCACGTTAACGGCAAGGACCCGCTCGAGGTCATCGCTTGGCGTGACGTGTACGCCTTCCTGGAGTACTGCGCCGACTGCTGCGAGAATGTGGCCGATGTCGTGGATTCGATTGTCATGAAGAACAGTTAATTGGGGGTACGTGTCCCGGCGGCGAAGGGCCGGCCACGGTTTGCTTTCTCACTCCGGCTGCTTTGCAGAGTCGTTCGAAAGTAAACCGTGGCCGGCCCTTCGCCTTACGTACCACCATTGGGAACTTTGGCTGATAGTTGTAGCGCGATGGGGGTTTGGCTGAAGGGACCTTTGGTATCCGTTCGGACACTTTGGCCCTTGATGAGCGTTTGGCTGATTGCTGCTTTGGGTACTCTTTGGGTTACTTTTGGTTTGTTTGATTTTTAATTTTAGGAGGGCTTGTATGTCTTATTTGGATCTGGCTCGTGGTCGGTATTCTTGTCGTTCTTTTGAGGACCGTCCTGTTGAGCAGTCGGTAGTGGATGCCATTGTTGAGGCGGGGCGGATTGCTCCTTCTGCTTGTAATAATCATCCAGCCCGTGTGATGGTGCTGGATACGCCTGAGCTGTTGGAGAAGGCTGCTGCTTGTCAGCCTCGGTTTGCTCGTGATGGGTCTATCTTTGGAGCTCCGCTTGTCTTCCTTATTTGCAGCGTTACCGATGATGCTTGGGTGCGCCCGTATGACCAGATGAATTCCAGTGAAATCGATACGTCCATCGTGTGCGACCAGATGATGATGGAGGCCACCGAGCAGGGCCTGGGAACGTGCTGGGTATGCCATTTTAAGCCTGAGGTGGCACAGGAGCAGTTCAATCTGCCCAAGGGCGTCTATCCCTATCACATGCTCGTCTGTGGCTATCCCGCCGACCACATCGCCGATCCCGAGCATCGCGAGGCCCGCACTATTCCCCTCTCCAACTTCCTCCTCAAGTAGTTTTTAGACATACCTTAAAATCTACCTTTTACCACGCGCCCTTCGCCGAGTTCTGTCCTATCGCATGCAGAGCTCGGCGTTTTGTTTCCCAACCCGTATACAGCCACAAAAAAGGAGCCCGCAGGTGCGAGCTCCTCTTAAGGACACTAGATTGTAGCTCTGATGCTAGTCCAGGTCGTCGGCGGCAAAGTTGTCGATCGGGGCGAAGGGATCGGCCACGGGGACAACCGGGTCAGCGACGGGCAGCGGCTCGGCGGGAACAGTCACCGCAGGAGAAGCGGCAGAACCGACCGGCGTGGAGGCCATGAGGTCGGCCGGGAAGGAGTTCTGGGCATCGTCCATGAAGTGCTGGATGAGCTTGAGGTACTCGGCCTTGAACTCCTCGCGGGAAGCCTTGAGACGATCGATTTCCTCGAGCTCGGCCTGCTTCTCGGTCAGAGCCTGGCGGATAACCTCGCGTGCCTTAGCGTCAGCCTCGTTGCGGATACGCTCAGCGTTCTCGTTGGCATCGTTGACGATGGTCTCAGCGGTCTGCTGGGCAGCGATCAGGGCAGCGGAAATCTGGCGCTCCTGAGCGGAGAAGTCAGGGGCGGGAGCAGCCACGGGGGCGGCAGGAACGGCTTGGGCGGTGGCATCCTGAGCCTGGGCAAGCTGAGCCTGCGCATCGGCAAGCTGCTGCTCGGTAGCAGTCAGGCGACCCTTAAGGTCGACGATCTTAGCGAGCATAGCGTCAACCTCGGAGGACAGCGTCTCCAAGAAGACGTCGACCTCGGCGGGATCGTAGCCACGCTTGGCCTCAGAGAAAGTCTGAGCCTGGATGTCTGCAGGGGTAATAGCCATAACAAGTCTCCTTTTTCATCGCCTCGGCGTACACGCCCGACGTAAGTTACTAAGTCAGTTCTATACGAGTATACCTATAAGAAGCTGCAGAACCAGCCTCTGCACCAACTGCAACGCAATAATCGCAACGACCGGCGAAAAATCGATACCGCCCATCGGCGGGATGAAACGACGGAACAGGTTGAGCCACGGACCGCACACGCTATCGAGCACCGCAGCAATATCCTGAAGCAAACCACCCTGCTTCATGGGAATCCACGTCATAAAGCAGTAGACGACAATGAGCGTGGAATAGAAGTTGAACAGCGTGTTGACCAGCTGGACGATAGTGTAGATGTTGATGGGAATCTCCTCGTCTTGTCTTTACTTAAGGTAGCCGTCGGCACGAAGCTTCTTGAGATCGGAATCTTTGACCTCGCAACCGGCGGGCAGCACCATGAACACGCGGTCGCCTACCTCCTTGACCGTGGCGCCCAGACCGCAGGCAAAGCCGTAAGAGAAGTCCAAGACGCGCTTGGCAACTTCGGTGCGTACGCCCACAAAAATCAGTGCGACAGGCTGCTTGGTGCGAACGCGGCGCACCACGGTCTCCACGTCGTCATAGCTCTCGGGGCGCAGGACATAGGCCGGCAGTTGCGGCGTGGCGTTGATGATATTGCTCGCATAGGCCGAGGCATCGCTCGGTGCAGGCGCGGGTGCAGCGGCGGCACGGGCGCGGGTGTTCTCGGCGTAGCTCGACGGCGTGTCATAGGCACCAGGACGATAACCGCTCGCAACACTGTCCTGCGAGCGCGAAGGCGGGTTATACGTCGTGGCATGGCGGGAGTCATCGCCGACCAGCTGACCGGAGCGCGTATACACGGCAACCGACTCAGCTTCACCGCGGCGCGTCTGACCAAGCAGGCCGTTGCTCGGCTCGTCTTGGGTGTAGAAGCCCTCGCCCGAAGCACCGCCGTAGCCGTTGCCCTGATAACTATCGTCATAGCCGTCATCGTAGCCGTAGTCGTCGTCCTGGCCATAACCCTGGTCGTAACCCTGCTGGCCGCCCAGGTGCATCTTATTTTTAATCTCGTCAAGGAAGCCCATGGTTGTGTCCTCTCGCGGTTTAGTGCAGGCGCCCCGATAATCAGTGCGCACTTCAGAGCCTTATTTTACTGCAAACTCCGGGCTAAATACTACCCTGCCCAGGCGAACGAGCGTAGAGCCCTCCTCAAGGGCAGGCTCAAAGTCCTCGCTCATGCCGCAGGAAAGCTCAGGCAGGTTCAAATCGGGATGCGCCGCCTCCAGCTCATCCCTCAGCTCACGAAGCCCCGCAAAGGTGCGGCGTGCCACGTCCTTATTCCCCCGGGGCGCCATAGTCATAAGCCCCTGCACGCAAATTCCCTCAAGTTCCGCAAGCTCACCCGCGGCGGCGCGAATCTCATCGGGCGAAAAGCCTCCCTTCGACTCCTCACCACTCACATTGACCTCAATGAGCACACGCTGGGGGCCGGCGAGCTCGCCTGCCTCAATCTTGCGGACAGCACGGCTCGAGATCGCCTGCGCCAGATGCAGCGAACCCACCGAGTGAATCAGCTCGGCTGAGCCCAGCACCGCATTGATCTTATTGGTCTGCAGGTTGCCGATCATATCGAAGCGCACCTCGGGCAGCTCCGGATGCTCCGCCAGACCCGTGAGCTTGCGAACCAGCTCCTGCGGGCGGTTCTCGGCAAAATGGCGATACCCCGCCTGGATGGCGGCAACGGTCTCATCGACACCAACGGTCTTGGACACGGCAATGAGGCTCGCGGCGTCGTGGGGACGGCCTGCGCGATCGAGCGCCGCATAAAAACGTTCCAGAATCTGCTCGCGGCGAGCGCGCATCAAGTCCAAATAGTTATCCATTGCCAATCGCCTCCGCTGACAGCCAAACAAGTAGTCCCATGCTAACGCAAGAGCGCGGCCCCGCATGTGCAAGGCCGCGCTCACTTAGGTATTTACAATCTTTCGACGAACGGGGCTACTTACTCCTCGTCGTCCTCGCCATCGTCCTCGTCCTCAAGATGATCGAGCAGGTAGCGAAGACCCTCGCTGACCTCGTTGGCGGGCACCTTGGCAACGTAGCGCGCGTCGACGGCGGGCCTCATGATAACACCCTCGCCCGAAGGCACGCGCATGCTCTCGAGCTCGTCCTCATCAGTGCGGGCGATATCGCCGGCGTTCATACGCTGACCAGTCAACAGGAAGGTCAGACGGCAAGCGGCATCGATGGAAATGGAAGCGATGCGATCGAGGTAGCGCGAAACCATGATGGCGCGGCGCAGGTCGTCATAGTTGCTGTCGTCGTCCATAAAGTCGCCCGTATCCATACGGCTAAAGGTGCGGAAGAACTTCTCGTAGGCGGCGTGCACTGGCTCGTCCTCGACGGCCAGGTTGCAGATGATGGACATGTCATTGGTGACGAGCGCAGAAAGCGAAGAGCCCAGCACCTGGTAAACAGCTTCGGCCTCGGCCTCAACCGTACCGACGAGCTCCTGGGGCAGCGAGATGTCGGCCTTGATCATATGACGCGTGGCACGGCAGATCTGACGGACCTTATCGGTCATGCGCTGCAGGTTAAAGTCGACGTAGATGATCGTCTGAAGCAGGCGGAAGTCGGAGGCGACCGGTGACTGCGTGGCGATCAGGTTGTAGCAGACGGCCTCCAGGTTGGCGCAGCGCGCGTCAATCGAAAGCGTACGTTTCTTGGTCTTGGTGGCGAGCTTGCGGTCGTCGGTCACATAGGCCTTCACGGCATCGTGGAGAGCCAGATCGACGGCCTCATAGATGCTCAGCATCTCGTGACGGGCCTCGACGAGCTGACGGGAAAACAGTTTGCGCATGGTTCACTCCAATCAGTTGGGTGCGGTCATGCAGCCCGCACAGTGAATACGCACCGGACCAGGTCCGATCGGCTTGGGACTAGTCGCACCGATCAGCCAAAGCGGCCGGTGATATAGTCTTCCGTCCGCGAGTCCACCGGGCTGGTGAAGATCGCGTCGGTTTGACCATACTCGATGAGCGTGGCGGGCTCGCCGGCAACTTCCTGCAAGAAGAATGCGGTGTAGTCGCTGATACGAGCTGCCTGCTGCATTGAATGCGTGACGATGATGATCGTCATCTCGGGCGCCAGCTCGGCCATCAGATCCTCGACCTTAGAGACGGACGTGGGGTCGATGGCGGAGCAGGGCTCGTCCATCAGAAGGACATCGGGTTGCACCGCAAGCACGCGCGCGATGCACAGACGCTGCTGCTGACCGCCCGAGAGCGCCAAACCATCCTTGTTGAGCTGATTGGATACCTCTTTCCAGAGGTTGGCGCGCTTGAGCGATTCTTCCACGATGTCATCGAGGTCGCTTTTGCTAGTCACGCCCTGCAGACGAGGGCCAAAGGCGACATTCTCGTAGATGGATTTGGGAAACGGGTTGGGCTGCTGAAAAATCATGCCCACGCGGCGACGGAGGTCGACCGGGTCGACGCCCTCGGCATAGATATCGTTGCCGTCGAGCGTCATGGTGCCCTCGACGCGCGTACCCTCGATAAGATCATTCATGCGGTTGATGCAGCGCAAAAACGTCGACTTACCGCAGCCCGAAGGGCCAATGAAGGAGGTGATGGCGTTTTTAGCGATGTTGAGGTCGAGCCCCGTCAGCGCATGAAAGTCACCGTACCAAAAGTTGAAATCCTTGGCCGTAATGGCCGCTTGCTCCAGCGTGGGAGCGGACTGATAAACGGACATGGGACTCCTTAACTAGCGACGCTTGCGCGACAGGAAGCGCGCAAACAGGTTGAAGGCCAGAATGATCACCATCAGCAAGAGCGCGGTGCCGTAGGCTGCGTTCATGTTGATGCCGTCGTTGGCAAGCAGGTACAGGTGAACGGTCATGGGGCGGCCGGAATCGAGCGGCGAGATAGGTAGATTGATGGCCTGGCCCATGGTGTAGAGCACCACGGCGGTCTCGCCAATGGCACGGCCGATGGCAAGGACAATGCCCGTGGCAATACGGCCAAAGGCAGAAGGAAGCACAATCTTGGAGACAACCTGCCACTTGGTGGCGCCCAGGCCGTACGCGCCCCAACGGATATAGCGCGGGACGGCGCGAATGGCCTCTTCGGTGGTGCGCATGACGATGGGAAGCATCAAGAGCGCGAGCGCCAGAGCGGCCGAGACCATCGAAAGGCCCAGGCCCATGGCCTCGACAAACAAGGCGTAGCCAAACAGGCCCATAACGATGGAGGGCACCGAGGCCAAAGCGTCAGCAGCGTAGCGAATGAGCTCGACGATCTTGCCCTGCTTGGCGTACTCGGCCAGATAGACGGCTGCCAGCACAGCGATCGGCGTGCAGATAAGCATGGCGAGCGCCGTCACATAGACGGTCGAGACGATCGTGGGCCAAATACCGCCCTCGGCGTTGACGCCCTGGGGCCAACCGAAGATAAAGTCGAGCGAGATGTGTGGCAGGCCGTTGATGACCACGTAGGCGATGATAGCGACCAGCACCAGCGTGGTGATGTATGCCGCGGCACGGAACACGCCAAGCAAGATCTTGTTGGACAGGTCCTTGTTGATGCGGCCCTTCTTGCCGTGGGAAAGGGCACGCTTGATGCGCTCGCGCGACGAGGTCGTATCGACCGTCGTGTCAACGGAATCGGACATAGCCTACCCCCTCTTCTTCTTGGAAACCAGGCGGACGATGCCCACCAGCGTGGCGGAAATGATAAACAGGACCACGCCCATGCCGAACAGCGCCGAGCGATGCAGACCCGAGGAATAGCTCATGTCGAGCGCAATCTGGCTCGTGAGCGTCGAGATGGGGCTCGCAATGCTGTCGGGAATAACCGGGGCGTTACCCACGACCATGAGCACGGCCATGGTCTCGCCGATGGCACGGCCCATACCCAGCACGATGGCATCCACGATACCCAGCTTGGCGGCAGGTAACACGACCTTATAGATAGTCTGCCACTTGGTGGCGCCCATGGCATACGATGCCTCGCGAATGCCCATGGGAATGGAATTGAGAGCATCGATGGTAAGCGTCGTGATGGTGGGCACGATCATAATGGCGAGCACGAACCACGCCGTCAGCGCGCCAAAACCAAGACCGCCGGTCAGTTGTGCGATAAACGGGCGGATGATGATCATGCCAAAGAAGCCATAGATGATAGAAGGGATGCCGGCCAACAGGTCAACGGCAGGGCTGATGAGCTTGCGCACGCGCTTGCTGGCGATCTCGACCAGATACACGGCCGTGCCCACGCCTAGGGGCACACCCATGGCGAGCGCGCCGACGGTCACCAGACCCGAGCCGGCAAGCAGCGACACGATGCCGTAGTGACCCTCAGAGGGCGCCCACGTAAAGCTAAAGAAGTCCGCCAGACCGATGTCGGTAAAGACGGGCAGCGCCGAGTACGTGGTAAAGACAAAAATCAGGATGACGGTAACAACCGCCAAGAACGCGCAGGCAAAGAAGATCCACTGCAGCGCCTTCTCCTTGATATAGGTGCTGCGCGATACGAGCGCCAGCTCGCGCTTCTTGGGCGCCTGACCATTCTGCTCAGTCTGGGAGTTTTCCTGTGCTTCCATGCTATTCACTCCCCTTCTCGTCGTTGGTGACGGGGATAAAGCCCGCCTCGCGAATCTGCTTGTCCATCTTTTCGGACGTCACATAGTCGATGTAATCCTGCGCCTGCTGCGAAGGCGCACCCTTCACAAAGAAGTAAAGGTCGCGTGAGATGGGATAGCCGCCGCTCGCGACCGTCTTCTCGGACGCCTCAACATGATTGACCGAGACGGCCTTGACCGAGGTCTTGGCGTTGAGGCTATCGACGAAGCCCAGCGAAATGTAGCCAATGGCACCGTGCGAACGAGATACCACGTCGCGCACCTGGCCCGTGCCCGAAAGAACGGCCGAGCGGCGATCGAACGGGGTGCCGTCCATCACGATGGTGCGGAATGCTTCACGCGTGCCGGATGCCTCGTCTCGGTTGATGACCTGAATCTTCAGGTCCTCGCCACCGACCTCTTTCCAATTAGTAATCTTGCCGGCATAGATATCGCGGAGCTGCTCGGTCGAGAGGTTATCGACCGGGTTATCGTCGTTCACGATGACCGCGATACCGTCGTGGGCAATGACGATGGGAGTCAGGCCCAGATCCTGTTCGTCGGCATTGAGTCCACGGGAGGAGCTGGCGATATCGGCCGTGCCAGCGCTGACGGCTTCGATGCCAGCGGAAGAGCCCAAACCGGAAACGAGCACGTCGATGCCGGTCTCCTCCTTAAAGCCCTCTGCCGCAATTTCGGCGATAGGAAGGCAGGTCGTGGAGCCGGCCACGGTAATGGAAGAGGTAGAAGATCCCGAAGAACAGGCGCACAGCGTAAGCGTAAGCACAGCGGCGCTCAGGACCGATACGATCTTTCTCATAGCATCACGCCGATCGCAGCATGGCGCCCACAGGTGCCGTCCTCGTTACGGTAGGAATAAAAGCGGTCGTTCTGGCGCACAGTCGAAAGCTGGGTATCCACGATATTATCCGCGTCCACACCGGCATCTACCAGCGCCTCACAAATGGCAGCGGAAAGATCGAGCATGCGAGAGGCACTCGCATCGATGCAAGAGAACTCGACGGCAAAGCGATCCATGAGTTCCTGGGATACCTCATATTCGTCAGCCAAGATATGGGGGCCGATATAGGCGGAAACGTCGCTCGCATCGCAGCCGGCAGCATCGCAAAGCGCCTGGCACGCCTTGGCAGAAATACGTGCAATCGTGCCCTTCCAACCGGAGTGCACCACGGCAAACCCGCCGGGGGCCACCAGCACCACGGGAACGCAGTCGGCAAAGCAGAGCAGCACGGGCACGTCATGGGCCGTACAGACGATGGCATCGCAGCCCTCAGCAATCTGCTCGCGAACAGCCTCAAGATCGTCGGCGCCGTTCGAAGTCACCGTAACGATATGGTCACCATGTACCTGATTGGGCACGAGCAGATTATGCTCGCACTCAGTGGCACCCATAGCTTCGAGCGCTCGACGACGATTTTCTTGAACAGCAAAGGGGTCATCGCCTACATGCGAGCCCAGGTTGAGCGAGGAGTACGCATCTTCAGAAACGCCACCGGTGCGCTCGGTAAAGGCAAAGCGGACATCGGATGTCGCGCCCTCCACCAACGTAACTCCATCATGGTCGACACGCGAAACGTTGTCCGCACGTGCTGCCATACTAAAGCCTCCTAATAACACAAGTACCGCGGCGTCGCCGCGCAGTCCGCGTTTATACGGCTGTCATACTTCCTTAAAAGGATACCCGCAGCGGTAGGGACCAAACGTAAAGGGAACGTAAGGAGATTGGAGGCTTTCGTTTACAAACGAGAAACAAAACGGGGTGCATCCAAATGGACACACCCCGTGCAGGTCGTTGAGAAAAACGAACTAGAAGCTACCGCGCTTCAGGAAGTCGGGAAGCTCGAACTGGTCGTTGCCAAAGTTGGGCAGCTCGGTACCACCGACGTTGCGGGTCGGAGCGGCCTGAGCCGGGCTGGCAGCCGGGGCGGTGCGCTGCGGCTCAGCGGAGGCAGCGGCCTTGCTCTGAGACTGCTGAGCAGCAAAGAGCTCATCCTGACGGTTGACGTTGGAATCGGAGAAGCCCGTAGCGATGACGGTGATACGCACCTGATCGCCCAGGGACTCGTCGACAACGGTACCGAAGATGATGTTGGCCTCAGGGTCGACGGCGTTGGCGACAACGTCGGCGGCGTCGCTGATCTCCTGGATGCCCAGGTCCTTGGAACCAGCGATGGAGAGCAGCACGCGCGTGGCACCATCGATGGAGCTCTCGAGCAGCGGGCTGGAGATGGCCTGCTGGGCAGCGTCGACGGCACGTGTATCCCCAGAAGAGGTACCGATACCCATCATGGCGGTACCGGCCTGCTTCATGATGGTCTTAACATCGGCGAAGTCCAGGTTGATGATACCGGGGACGGTGATGAGGTCGGTGATGCCCTGGGTGCCCTGGGAAAGGACGCCATCGGCAATCGCGAAGGCCTCGAGCATGGTGGTCTTCTTCTCGGCGATGTCGAGCAGCTTATCGTTAGGGATGACGATCATGGTGTCGACGCAATCGGAGAGGGTCTTGATGCCCTCCTCGGCGCTCTTCTTACGCTTGCGGCCCTCGAAGGTGAAGGGCTTGGTCACGACGGCGACGGTCAGTGCGCCGACCTCGTTCATCGCGATATCGGCAACGATGGGAGCAGCGCCGGTACCGGTGCCACCGCCCTCACCGCAGGTGATAAACACCATGTCAGCGCCAGCGAGCGCCTCGGCAATGTCGTCGCGGGACTCATCGGCAGCCTTGCGGCCAACCTCGGGGTTGGCGCCGGCGCCCAAGCCGCGGGTAAGGTCGGTGCCGATGTGCACCTTGATATCGGCATCAGAGATCGCGAGTGCCTGAGCATCGGTGTTGATGGCAACAAACTCGACGCCGCGGATGCCCTCTTCGATCATTCGATTGACCGCGTTGGTACCGCCGCCGCCGACGCCGACCACCTTAATGACGGCAAGGTAGTTGTTGATCTCTGTCTCGTGCATGTCGGTCCTCCGAACAAAGGTTATAGCCATAGCATGGGTCGACCCCTGCGCACATTAACCTTCAGGTTGAAAGTAAATGCAAAGGTAAACCGTATTATGTTTGCACATTATGAACGTATCAGTCAAATAATTGACCGTGAAAACCAAACAAACCAGATAAACGGCGTGGTATGGCCCCTCAACAAAGCATCAACCAGCGCTACGAGGTCGGAGCATTCCTAAATGTGTAGTTGCCCGGAGAGCGCACATTGATATACGTTACGCCCTCTACCTGCGAAAGCAACTTGGTGACTACGCGTTCCTTCTTGGCGATATCGTCCGAATCGCCCAGCGACACCTCAATGCCGTTATTGAGGTTTGCCGAGATGGCTTCGACCGAAGGCGTGGAAATATCCTTGACTTGTCCCAAGAACTCGCTCGAAAAACCACGCACATAATCCAGGCCGGCCTTAACGGCTTTGGAGTTAACCGCCTGGCCGGAAACCGGAGCGACATCCGCCGAGACATCAGTCAACAACACCGCGCCATAATGCTTGGCGAGCGCCAGCGCGGCATCGATTCCGGTCAAGGTATTTGAGCCCTGCCCTGTCGTGATGACGTTGCCCTGGTCGTCCACTTCGACCGACGTCGACAGCGGGGCGATCCAGGTGTCATCGTCTCCGATAGCCCAGGCAAGGTCGTCGGAGCTGATATACGCAATGGCGATAACTTTACGCTCCGTCGGCGTGATGATAAGCGTATGGGGAAACTGGCGCTGGACATCCACGCCCGAAACCCACGGGTTCTGCTTGAGATCCTCGGTAATCTGGTCGGGATCGACGTTAAAAAGCGACGTTCCCTCGGGCAAGTCGATCAGCTGGATAGCATCGTGCTTCGTCACATGCTCGCTGCCTTGAATCTGAATATCAGTGGCAGTAAACAGTCCAGAGTTGATCACCACGATGGCAACGACGACGAGCACGGCCAAGACGGCCAGAACGCCGCCCACGATTTTGCCTTTGCCTGTAACGACAGAAGCGGCGTCTGATGTTTTATTTGCCATCGCTCCAAGTGAAGATAACGGGTTGAAACCTTTTTTACTCGAAGGCTTCTTGGCGGTAGCCGGCACCGATGTCAGCGAGCGCGGTTTCGATGCGCCCAGCGTGCGACCTGGACGCGCCGCTTTAGTTCCCGTCGAGGGCTTGGGAGCTGCCATGGGACGGGCAGGCTTGGCGCCCATAACAGGCTTTGACGTCACCGAGGGACGCGAGGACTTTTTTGCGGCCGGACGATTACCGAGCTGCGAGCCGACGACCGGACGACTGGTCTGTCGAGCATGCCCGACAGACTTAGAGTGCGCGACGGTATTGCGTTGAGGTTTGGCAGGCGCGCCGGAACGCCCTCCGGCGCGGCGGAAGGTGGGTTTCGATGCTCTAGAAGCCGAGGAATTTAACTTCCGGTCTGAGCTCGATGCCATACGCCTCCCTCACCTTTCCGTGCACATGTCTAATAACCGCGGCAACGTCATCGGCCGAGGCAGTTCCGTTATTAACGATAAAATTAGCGTGAACGGGCGAAACTTCCGCGCCGCCAATCGAAAAACCCTTTAATCCACAATCCTCGATAAGCTTGCCCACACTCGCATCGGGCGGGTTGCGAAAGACAGACCCGCAGGATGCGCGACCCATGGGCTGCGTACGCTTGCGCCTTGTAAGGTACCGCTCCATGCGCTCGCGAATGTCGGCCTTGGGCGCCGGTTTAAGCTTGAGCACGCACTCGAGGATGATCTCATTGCGGGGAAGGCTACATTCGCGGTAGCCCCAAGTGATCTCGGACCCCGCATAATGCTTGATACCGGATGCCGGGTCAAACGTTACGACATCCTCAACCAGCGAGCCAATCCACTCGGTCCGTGTGCCGGCATTCATAGATATCGCACCGCCGACCGAACCAGGAATGCCAACGGCAAACTCAAGGCCCGAGAGGCTACGCGACAGGGCATCGTTGACCAGGCGCGCAAACATCACGCCCGCACCGACCGTCAGCATACAACCGTCATCGGCAACAACCGTGCGCTGAAACTCACGTCCGAGCGAAATGACGGCACCGCGATAACCGCCATCGGCAACCAGCAGATTGGAGCCCTTGCCGATGATGACCCACGGCACCTGCTCGCGATCGAGCACCGCCACGGCGCGGCGGAGGGCATGATAGCTATGGCACGTCACAAAGAGGTCGGCCTTGCCGCCGATACGATAGCTCGTATGACGCGCAAGGCGCTCGTCCTCGATCACATCCGTGTCGATCATGCCCGAGAGCGCCATGACGGCGTTAAACAGACCCATTAGACTTAAGCGTCTTTCTTGGCAGTCAGATACTCGATAAACTCGGGACCGACGGTCGTAACGTCGCCGGCACCCATGGTGAGCAGCAGGTCGCCCTCGCCCACCATCTGCTCGAGCTCCTGATTGAGCTCAAGACGGCTGGAGCAGTACACGACCTCCTTGCCAGGATGCTTGGCGCGCACGGTATCGGCGAGCATCTTAGAGGTGACACCCGGAATGGGCATCTCGCCAGCCGAGAACACATCAATCAGCAGCAGTTTATCGGCATTGGCAAATGCATCGGCAAAGTCGTCGCACAGGGCCTGCAGGCGCGAATAGCGGTGCGGCTGGAACACGACATCGACGTGCTTGTAGCCCAGCGAGGAAGCGGCAGCAAGCGTCGCCTTGATCTCGGTGGGGTGATGGCCGTAATCATCGACCACGGTGATGCCATCGATATCGCCCACGTGGGTAAAGCGACGGCGGACGCCCTCAAAGCTCGAGAGCGCCTTGGCGGCGGCGTCGATGTCAAGGCCCAGGACATGGGCGACGGTGAGCACCGCCGTGGCGTTGAGCATGTTGTGGCGACCGGGGTTGCTCTTGATCTCCACAGCGTGCTCAGTGCCGTCCTCAAAGCGAACGATAAAGTCACTCTGGATGCCCTTGACATCCGGGTGCACGCAGACGATGTCGTTGCTCTCGGCAAAGCCGTAGGAAAGCACGTGACGGCCCGTCGACTTGGCGAGCTCGACCAGATGCGGGTCCTCGCCGCAGACGATGACGGTGCCGTCCTCGCCCACCAGGCTCATGAATTTGGCGAAAGTTGCCTCGATCTCCTCGATACCCGAGTAGTGGTCGAGGTGGTCGGCCTCGACGTTGGTCACAATGACCACGTTGGGGTTCAGGAACAGGAAGGAGCTGTCGGACTCGTCGGCCTCGGCGACAAAGTAGTCGCCCGAGCCGTTCTTGCCGTTCGTGTCATAGCCCTCGACGATGCCGCCGATCAAGAAGCTCGGATCCAGACCCATGCGGTCGAGCATGGTGGCGCACATCGAAGACGTGGTGGTCTTGCCATGCGTGCCGGCAACAGCGACGGTGGTGTAGCCGTGGCCCAAAGCAGAGAGCATCTTGGCACGGGGCCACACGGGAATACCCAGCTCGCGAGCGCGCACGAGTTCAGCGTTGGACTCCGGAATAGCGGTGGACACAACAACCACGTCGGGCTTGACCTCGTCGATCGTGGCGGCCTCATGGCCCACATGCACCTTCACACCAGCGCGGGTAAGCTGGCGGATATAACGTGACGTCTTAAGGTCGGAGCCGGTAACGGCATAACCGCGCTCGTGCAGAACGAGGGCGATGCCGCTCATGCCGGCGCCGCCGATACCGATAAAGTGGGCGCTCTTAAACTCGGGCGCGGAGGTTGCAGTCTGGGAATCAGCCATGTGCTCGTGTACTCCTTGCGTAAACACTGCCTGTAACCCGTTAACTGTACCGCACCTACCGCATCAGCGCGAGGGCGACCGACGATATCCCGTCTAACTAACGCAAACTCTCTACCGCATCCGCCAGAAGAGCGGCGGCCCTATCCTGAGCCAGACCACGCGCCGCCTGACGCATGGCGTCGCGTGCCGCCGCGTCATCGACCAGGTGCAGCAGCTCATCGGCAAAGGCAGAACCGTCGATATCGGCATCGGCGCAGAGCACGCCGGCCCCGGCGTCGACCAGATAACGGGCATTGGTGGTTTGGTGGTCGGCCGTCGCATGCGGGTACGGCACGAGCACCGAAGGCACGGCGAGCGCAGCGATCTCGGCCACGCTCGATGCGCCCGAACGCGATAGCACCAAATCGGCAGCAGCCAGCATGTCGCCCATGTTGTCGATGTAAGGCTGGACGCGGTAACGCTTCGCCTCCTCGGGCGTCAGCGCCAAAGCGCGCTCGGTCTCCTCAAAGCCGTCGGCACCCGTCGAATGCAACACATAGAGTTTCTTGCGCGAAAGCAGCTCGTTTTTGAGCGAAGCCACGCGCTCGTTGAGGTGCTGGGCGCCAAGTGAACCGCCAAAGACGAGCAGCAGCGTAGCGTCCTCGGGAACGCCAAGTGCCTTGCGGCCGCGAGCGCGATCGCCCTCGATCACCGAGCGACGTACGGGGTTGCCGGTCATGAGCACGTGGTCAGGGTCACCTTCGCGCTCAAAGACCGAACGCGCTGCCGGCACCGAGATGCACACGCGGGCGGCGTGGGAGTTCATCATCTTGTTGGCCAGGCCCGGAACAGAGTTCTGCTCATGCAACAGATACGGAACGCCTGCGCCCTTGCACCACCCCAGCAACGGAACCTCGACATAGGCACCAAAACCGATGGCGGCATCGGGCTTGCCGACCTTTGAGAAATGACTGGCGAGCGCACGCTTGGCCTTGTTGACACGCCACAGCGAGGTCAGCGCCGTCCAAGGACGGGAGCGGTCGAAGCCCGTAACCGTAATGGGCACAAAATCAAACCCAGCCTCGGGGACCAGACGA
Source organism: Collinsella sp. AM13-34 (assembly GCF_003473055.1). Classification (NCBI taxonomy): domain Bacteria; kingdom Bacillati; phylum Actinomycetota; class Coriobacteriia; order Coriobacteriales; family Coriobacteriaceae; genus Collinsella; species Collinsella sp. AM13-34. The sequence goes on from NZ_QRLE01000015.1 coordinate 44,159, forward strand.
CCCTCGAGCTTGCGCGACTGGCCCACGAACACAACGTGGTGGCCACGGTCACGCAGCTCTTCGGCCAAGGCGAGCGCGGGGTTGATATGCCCTGCCGTGCCGCCGGCTGCAATAGCAACGGTCATCTTATCGGTCATGGTAGTCCCTTCGTACACGCGGTCCCTGGTCGTCGGTGCGCAAACGCGCCGACGGGTCCGAGTTCAAATCGATTCGATTATATCCGCCGCCCGCATTGCGAGGAGTTGGGCGCTGCGGACGACCTTGCGGCGCCGTTCGCTGACGCGGACGGGCTGCCGGCTCGGTCGCAGAGCCATCCAGAACGGTAAAGCCGTTACGCGAAGACCGCTCGCCGCGCACGTGGGGCACGCCGGCGGTACTCTCATCCATAACGGCAAAGCTCTCGCGGCGACGGTCGTACTCATCGCGACGGGCGCTCTCGTACGAAACGCGTAGGATCAGACCGGCAAGCATAAGCGACACAATAATCGACGAACCGCCATAGCTAATAAACGGCAACGGTTTGCCCGTCATGGGAAACACGTTGAGGATGCCCAGCGCATTGATCAAAAACTGCACCGCGAGAATGACCGCAGAGCCAGACGCCATGAGCGCGCCCCGACGATCGGTCGCCTGCTCGGCAATGCGAAACGCCGAGTAGATCAGCATCGCAAACACCAAGAAGAACAGGACGGTTCCGACAAAACCGACTTCCTCGCCAATGATGGCCAGGATGTAGTCATTGTGCGCCTCGGGCAGATACGAGTACTTCATGGTTGAGTTGCCGATGCCACGGCCGAACAGACCGCCCGAGGCAAAGGCCATGATGGCAAGCGTGGCCTGATAGCCGTCACCATACTCGTCGGCCCAAGGGTTCAAGGCAACCTGAATACGCACCATACGGTATGGCTCTGCGACAAGCGCAATCACGATCACGAGAATGCCGAAGATTAGCACGCCGATGATAAATCTGGGGTCGAGACCCGCAAACAACGCCATGCACATGAGGGTCAACAGGATGATCAGGACGGTACCGAAATCGGGCTGGATAAAGATCAGAAAGAGCGAAATGCCCAGGTAGATGCCCATCTTGCGAAGGAATTCGTTGATGTTGCCACCGGGCGAAAAGAAGCGATCGAGCATGATGGCCGAATACGCAATGGCAAATGGCTTTAAAAACTCGGAAGGCTGGAACTGAATGCCGGCGATGTTGAGCCAGCGCGTGGCGCCACGGCTGCCGCTGCCCACCAAGAACACCAGAAACAGTAGCCCTATCATGCCTATGAGGAAGATCCTGAGCACATCCTCCCCAAACCAGCTGTCCGGCAAAACGCGCACGATGGCAATCAGCGCCAGAACACCGACCACGGCAAACGCAGCCTGTCGACCCAGAAAAAACGTCGCTGAGCCATTCTCGTGCAGCGCCTCGACCGAAGACGCCGAGTACACCATCAGCAGGCCAAAACACACCAAGATAAACAGACAGGCCATGAATATCAGACGGGGGCGCATGATGCGGGCGGGAACGCCGGCAATATAGCGTTCGCTAAACGACCGCCCGCCGCGACCGGAACGCGGTGTGCTACGCCGCGAGGAAGCACGGTCCGAGTCGGGCCTCCTCATACCTTGTCGGGGGCTCTCCTCTCTCACCGGCAACCCCTATTCCATTTGCGATTTCGCTGCAGCGGCAAGCTGGGCCACATAGTCCTTAAACACGCGGCCGCGCTCCTCATAGCCCGAGAACTCATCGAACGAAGAGCAGGCAGGAGAAAGTAAGATCACGTCGCCACGGCTCGACAGCGAACGGGCAACGTCCACGGCATCGCGTAGGTCATCCGCCTGGGCGATATCCACATCGCCATCGACATCGGCCTCGTCCATAGCGGCGGTGAAGCGCTCGCGCGCATCGCCAAAGCAGACGACCGAGCGCACGTTATCCATAACAACGCGCGCGAAGTCCGTGAGCGGCGTGCCCTTATCGTGGCCGCCGAGCAGCAAGATCACGTCGTCATCGGGAAATGCCGTCAGTGCCTTCTCGACCGCGTCGGTGTTGGTCGCCTTGGAATCGTTGACGTAGCGCACTCCGTCAATCTCGCCGCACGGCTCCACGCGGTGCTCGAGCGGCTGGAACGAGGCCAGACCGCGGCAAATGCCCTCGGGATTGGCACCGACTGCCAGGGCAGCCGTGGCAGCGCACAGGGCATTGATAACATTGTGATGGCCCGAGATCTTGAGTTCGGACGTGGCGACAAGCTGAGTCTCGACGCCCTTCAGGCGCACGACCATTTTGCCGTCGCGCACAAAGGCGGCGTCTGCACCCTCGGGCTCGTCAAAAGCGACCTTGCAGATGCGGCGACCCGGCGTATAGATGTACTCATCGAACTCGTGAATGCCGGCGTCTTCGACGTCGACAACCACCAGATCGTCATCGACCATATTGTCAAACAGCTTGATCTTGGCAAGCGCATAGTTCTTATGGCTCTTATGCCAGCCCAAGTGGTCGGGAGTGATGTTGAGCAGCACCGCCACACGAGGGTGGAGCTCGGTGGTCGTAGCAATCTGATAGCTCGAGAGCTCAGCCACAAACCACTCGTTGCGGGCTCGGCCGTCAATCTCGTTGACCGGCGGCTCGCCGATGTTGCCGACAGCCACGCTGGCCTCGCCGGCAGCCTTGAGCAGATAATCGGTCAGCGACGTGGTGGTCGTCTTGCCGTTGGTGCCCGTGATGGCAATCCAGTTATCGGGCGACAGGCGATAGGCAAACTCTGGCTCACCCATAATCTGGGCGGCATGTTCGCGCCCGGCCTTAAAGAAGCCCGAGAACTCCGAGATGCCCGGGCACGTCACGCATGCGTCATAGGCGCCCTCGACCTGTTCGGTCCCATAGACAAACGACGCACCAGCAGCCTCGAGCGCACGCGTGGCGTCATTGGGCTCAGAGGTGCCGCCGCCATACACGGTAACGGCGCTTACGCGCTCGGGATGTGCCAGCGCCCAGCGGGCGACATCGAGACCGGATTTGCCCTGACCCAAAACGAGCAGGCTAAAGACATCAGCAAGAGGCATGAAAGACCACTATCCCAACTGGAAGAACAGAGCAAGGCCAACGGCACCAAATGCCGCAGCGATAATCCAAAAACGGATGACGACCTTGGTCTCGGCCCAGCCCTTCTTTTCGAAATGATGATGGATGGGCGCCATAAGGAAGACGCGCTTGTGCGTAAAATGGAAGTAGACAACCTGAATCATGACCGACAGGGTCTCAACGATAAACAGGCCGCCGATGATGAGGGAGACGACCTCGGTGTTGGTCATGATGGACGTGCAGGCAAACGCGGCGCCCAGAGCAAGCGAGCCGGTATCGCCCATAAAGATGCTCGCCGGATAGCAGTTGAACCACAGAAAGCCCAAGCAGGCACCGGCACACGCGGTACAGAAGATGGACAGGTTCACGTCTCCGTGCAAAAACGCCATGGCAGCCATGGCGAGCATGGCGATCATGGAGGTGCCGCCAGCAAGACCGTCAAGGCCATCGGTCAGGTTCACGGCATTAGAAAGACCGGCAATCATCAGCCAGCAAAAGACAATATAGAGCCACGGGAACGAATAGCCGCAGATGGTGGTCGAAAGCACGCCAAGGTCGATCGTCAACCCACCGGGAAAACGAATCTCGGGGGCGACGCCGCACCAGTTGACGGCAAGTACCGTAAAGGTGACACAGATAATGGTTAGGCCGATCATCTTGGCATGAGGCGTCAGACCGAGCGAGCGCCCATGCGTAACGGAGGTCAGGTCGTCGATCAGGCCCAGCACGCCGGTCGCCAGCGTGGCGAGCAGTACGAGTACGAGCTCGGTGGTGAGCTTGCCCATCAGCAGGCAGGTCAGCGAGATCGCGACGAGGATGACAACGCCACCCATGGTGGGCGTTCCCTGCTTAACCAAATGACGCTTGGGGCCGTCGGCACGAACCTGCTGGCCGATACCCTCGACCTTGAGCAGCTTGATCCACCACGGCATGAGCAGCAGCGCAATGGCTGCGGCGATGCCAAGCCCCAAAAAAGCCTGATACGTTGGATACGAGGGATTGCCGAACATGGGCTAGCACACACCTTCCACAAAGCGGTCGAGCTCAACAAAGCGGGAACCCTTGACCAGTACAACATCATGTTTTTCAAGCGCGCCGCCCATGCGGTCGAGCACCTGCTGATAATCGGAGAACACCTGGATGCGGTCCTCGTCCATGCCCATCATGCGTGCGGCATCGGCCATAAGCTGGGCCAGCTCACCACCCACGCACGCCAGCATGTCGAGCTTCTTGGCGGCGGCATAGGCGCCCACGAGCTCATGCATGCGAGGAGCCTCATCGCCCATCTCGCCCATCTCGCCCAGGATCGCCATGCGAGACCCCGTGCACGAAAGCGAGCACAGCAGATCGAGGCCAGCAGCCATGGATTCGGCACTGGCGTTATAGGAGTCATCGATGACGCGTGCACCGCTCTTGGCGCGCTTGATCTCCTGGCGGTGTCCGGTGATCGTGAGACCCCTAAAGGCAGCATCGATCTGCTCGGGCGTCACGCCCAGGCGATAGGCAACCGCGGCGGCCTTAACGGCATTAGGAACGGACTGCACGCCGGGGATGGCAAGCATGGTATCGATCGTCTCACCCTGGCCAAAATCGAGCGTAAAGACCGGACGGCCTTCGTCATCAACGCGAACGTCGCGGGCACGGACCTCATCATCGTCCGAGACGCCGGCCAGCATCACGTCGATACCAGCAGGTTGGGCGAACGTGTCGCGAATGAACGGCGTAAAGTCGTCCTCACCGCCCAAAACCAGCAGCGGCAAATAGTCGCCAGCGGCGCACATGCCCTGAACGATCTCGGCCTTAGCGCGGGCGATGTTCTCGCGGCTGCCCAAAATGCCGATATGAGAGGTGCCGATCTTGCTCACGATGGCAAGGTTGGGATTGGCAGACTGAGACAGGCGCTCGATCTCGTGGAAATGGTTCATGCCCATCTCGAGCACCAGGACCTCGGTATCGGCCGGAGCGGAAAGCACCGTGAGCGGCATGCCGATCAGGTTATTGAAATTGCCCTTGGTGGCCCAGACACGATAGCGCTTGGCGAGCACAGCGGCGAGCACGTCCTTGGTCGTCGTCTTGCCGATGGAACCGGTAATGCCAACGACCAGGCAGCCAAGCTCCAGGCGATACGCATGCGCCAAACGCAGCAGAAACTCCTCGGGATCATCGGTCAGCAAGATGGCACAGCCCTTGTCCTGCGCCAGCGAGACCAGCTCGGCCTCGGGCTCACGCGTCATCACGACGGCGCCGGCACCCGACTGGACGGCACGGGAAGCAAAATCATTGCCGTCGACGTTTTCACCGGGAAAGGCGACGAAAATCGTCCCTTCCTCGACCTGGCGCGAGTCGATAACGCACCCGCGGCATACCCGATCGGCTTCTCCCGTCACGGTTCGGGCCCCTGTTGCGGCCGCGAGGTTGTTGACGGCGATCTCTATCATTGCAGCTCCCCTGTAAACCTAATAATGCTATCGGCGTATTGTATCCCAGCGCCGCGTATGCGTGGTGCAGGGCATGTGAACACCCCTCATATGGGACAACAAACCACGCCCCAAAGATTGTAACCCCCTACTTCGTGTGCGGGATACCCAGCACGTCGAGCGCGTTGGCCATAATGAACTGGAACGGAACCGCAGCGGCATCTGAGCCGCTCGGCGTTCCGTCGAGCGTGATATAGCACAGCACCTTGGGCGATTGTGCCGGTGCAAAGCCCATAAAGGACGACATGTAGTTCTCCTTGAGGTAGCCGCCGTTCTCGTCGGCACGTTCGGCCGTACCGGTCTTACCCGCCACGTCATAGCCGTCAACCGCGCCGCCAACGCCCGTTCCCTCCGACACGACCGTCTGCATGCACGATGTCACCTGGGATGCGGAATCCTCCGAAATCGCGCGCTCGCCTTCGCCCCAGTCCTTCTCGTCACCTTTGCTGGACTTATAGAAGTGCGGGGTCATCATCACGCCGCCGTTGGCGATGCCGCCCACGGCACGTGCGATCTCAATCGGCGAGACAGACAGCGCCTGTCCAAAGCTCATCGAGCCCAGCGTGGCGCCGTCATACTGGTCACGCTCCTTGACGATGCCCAGGCTCTCGCCCGGAAAATCGACACCAGAGCTGTGACCGATGCCCCACTTGTCCACATAGGCGGCAAAGTCGTCGGCACCGATCTTGCGCCCCACCAGGACAAAGCCTACGTTGGACGAACGGCGCATCATCTCGCGCACATCCATGGTCATGGCATAGTCGCGCTTGTCGGCATCGGTGACGGTATCGTCGCCCACCTTGATGCTCGCCGGCACCTCAAACGACGTACTCGACCGCACGACACCCAAGTCGAAGCCGGCGCCCGCCACGAGCGTCTTAAAGACCGAGCCGGGCTCGTAGGCGTCGGTGACCAGGCGCAGGTTCATATCCTCGGTCTTGGCGTTTTCCAGATCGGTCTGGTCGTAAGTCGGGTACGAGCAAGCAGCGAGAATTTCACCGGTCGTGGGGTCGGTGACCAAAGCCGAGCCGTTCTTGGCCTTAGTCTTCTCGACAGCCTCTGCCAGGGCATCCTCGGCCGCACGCTGGATATTGACGTCGAGCGTCGTCACGATATCAACGCCGTCGACCGCAGCCACCTTTTTATAGGCACCGCCCGCGATATAGCTGCCGTCCCTCGCGCGTTCGCGTACGAGAGAACCGTTCGTACCGGTCAGAAGCTTGTTGTATTGCTTTTCGAGACCCGTCAAGCCGTCGTTGTCTACATTCACTACACCCAGCACCTGCGATGCCAGATTGCCGTATGGATATACGCGCTTCATAGCCTGCTCAAAAAGCACGCCGGGCAGGTTCTTCTTCTCCAGCGCCGCAGCATCGTCTTCGTCCACCTGGCGCTTGATATACACCCAGGTTCCATCGGACTCAACGAGCTTGCGGCAGGTCTTTTTATCGATTCCAGTTGCCTTGACCAGCGCCGACACCGTCTTGTCAACATCCTCGACAAGCTGCGGGTTCACGGCGATGTTGCGACATTCGACCGACGACGCCAGCACGTTACCGTTGCGGTCGTAGATGGTACCGCGTTTGGCATAGAGGGTCTGCGCAAGCAGTCGGCGCGCATCGGCACGCTCGCGCAGTTTATCGGCTTCGACAATTTGATAGTCGGCAAGGCGAAAGACGCCCAAGCCCAAGCCAAGCCCAATGAAGCCCATGACGGCTTTGCGGCGAGGCAGAGGCGTGCCTGTGAGCCATTCGGTCGACGAACTCTTGCGCGACCTGGTGTTATGCACTTGGGGGCCGCCCGAGCCGCAAAGTCGCGACGCCGGGTCGTTGCCACGGGACTGCCCGGCGTTGTAAGATTGCCGACCCGTTCCTTGATAACCAGAACGCCCCCGCGACGAGGGACGTCCAGAACCGCGGCCCCCATCGGAACCGCGGCGATAGTCATTTGTCATACTCAGCTACCGTCTTGCTACTGAGCGGTCGCGGTCGCGTTGGCGCCCGCGGCTGCATCCTGCGAAAAGTCAAGTGTAACGCTCTCGCTGGGCTCCACCATGCCGTAAGCGCCCGCAAGGTCGCGAATGCGCGTGTCGGCGCCATAGACCGAATGCATGACCTCCAGGTCGGAGCTCTCATCGGTCGCCTTTTCGAGCGTGTTGGTAAGCTCGGCGTTGCTGTTGAGCACCTGGGCCGTAACGCCGGCGAGCGCCACGCGGGCGACGCCGATCGTCATGAAGATGGCCGCAATGATGCAAAACGTTTTAAGAACGCTCATGAAAACCGGGCTTACCGCCTGGTTTGCCTGACGGCCCGCGCCCGTGTAGACATCAAAGCGCGGCGTGCGCTGCTCACGGGGAGCAACGGGGGCCTGCGGCGTCTCACGATAGGCGGGCATGGCGTTCATATCATAGGCGAGTGCTGCGCTTGAAGTGTTGTAGCCCATGATATGCCGCCTCCCATCCCGAGTACGTTGGTAGTGTGTTTAAGCTTCGTTTATGGTGCGAGCGGGAGGTCCAATATCGCGCGGTCGTGCCTACAGACGCTGCGCCACGCGGATTTTGGCTGATCTCGCCCGAGGGTTGCGCTCAACCTCATCAGGCTGGGCAACCAAGGGTTTGCGGGTGATGACCTTGAGTATCGGCACGTTGCCGCACACGCACACCGGAATCTCCGGCGGACACGTGCACCCCTGGCTCATCTCCTTAAAGTGGTTCTTTACGATACGGTCCTCGAGCGAGTGATACGAGATGACGCAGATACGTCCGCCCGGGTTGAGCCACCTGGTGGCGGCATCAAGCCCTCGTTCGAGCACATCGAGCTCGTGATTGACCTCGATGCGAATGGCCTGGAAACTTTTCTTGGCCGGGTGTCCGCCATGCCGACGAGCGGCAGCCGGGATACCCGCCTTGATGATCTCGACAAATTGGCCGGTGGTTTCGATCGGTTCTTGCTCGCGGCGGCGCACGATCTCGCGCGCGATCTGCGAGGCGAACTTCTCTTCGCCGTAGACGCGTAGAATCCGGGCGAGGTCGTGTTCGTTATAGGTGTTGATGACCTCAGCTGCGTTTAAGGTGTTATTACCCGGATCCATCCGCATGTCCAATGGGGCGTCCTCGTTATACGAAAAGCCCCTTCCAGGGATATCGAGTTGCGGTGACGAAACGCCCAAATCGAACAGGAAGCCATCGACCCCGGGCACCTCGGCCGAGCAAAGCAGCTCGTCCAAGTCGCCGAAGTTGCCCTTCAGCAGCTGGTGCGGAACGCCGGGAACCTCGCGGTCCAGACGGGCGCCAGCGGCCTCGAGGGCCATGTCGTCCTGGTCGACGCCGAGCAAAAGGCCCGTCTCCCCCACCTGCGCGGCCATCTTTACCGAATGGCCGGCACCGCCAAGGGTGCAATCGCAGACAACGGAGCCGCTCTTTAGCCGCAGCGACTCAAGCACTTCGCCGAGCATGACAGGTTCATGCCGATATTCTTGTGTCAAGATCCCACGCTCCATCCGTTACCCGTGCCTTGCCCTTACGAGAAGAAGAGGTCCAGCAGGGCCTCATCGTCATCGTCCTCATCGGCCGCGGCGCGATCCCAAACCTCAAGGTGGTCGTAGTTGCCCACAACCGTGACCTCGCGGTCGAGGTTCGCCTGCTTGCGGAGAGACTCGGAAAGACCGATACGACCGGCGCTGTCCACGTCCATCGACGTGGTGCGCTTGTTGATCGCCCTCATGAGCTTCTGGTCATTAATGTCACGCGGGTTAAAACCCTCGTGGCCCTCACGACCCGCGAAGAGTCCTTCGACCCACTTATCGAAGGCCTCGGCAGAGAACACGTACAGAGCATCGACATCCAGGGCTTTGAACACGCGAACGTGCTCTCCGAGCTCCTCGCGAAGGGGTGCAGGCAGGGACAGACGACCTTTTGCATCGAGATTGCGCTCGTATGCACCAGTCATTCCCATGTGCGCCCTCCCCTCGGTTACTCAGATGGCACGTACGCGGGGAACCACCCCGCCTGTCAACGTCATTAATAATATGGGGAACCGCCCCATTTTTCAACACCTTTCCCCACCCCTTCCCCCACCCCTCCCCACTATTCCACCCCCAATATGTTGTAAAACACCCCCGAGCATATGTTCGAAAACACAATATGTTGTGTTTGCAGCAAAGGCGGGATGCCACCTGTAGAGCCACGCCCGCGAACCTCAACCTTCAAGTTGACCTTGAGGCGATTTTTACGTCCCTTTACACGCCGTTCACATCGCCCCCAAACTCCCCCACCCACGGTACACACGGCCCACCGCCGCGTCGGTGTCTAGCGAAAAATGGGACGAGCCCCAGATTGCCCATGCGCGCAAAAGTGCGTCTCGGCAATCTGGGGCCCGTCCCCTTTAGTATTTATAAATATGCAGGTCAGCGAGGTGCTAGCGATGTGCTAGCGGATGCGCCGCCAGATAGACCTCGGTCAGTTGCGTTCGGTCGACATGCGTGTAGACCTGGGTGGTCGAAATATCGGCATGGCCCAAAATCTCCTGCAGCACACGCAGGTCGGCACCGCCCGCGAGCATGTGGGTGGCAAAGGAGTGGCGCAAGGTATGGGGATGGAGCCCCACCAGCCCCACCTGACGCCCATACCGCTCGCATATCGCATGCACGGCCTGGCGCGACAGGCGACGTCCGTTCTTATTTAAAAAGACCGCCGAGGTCTCGGTTCCGCGGGCATGGGCCGCCAAGCGAGAACGTCCCTCAGTTACATAAAGCGTCAGAGCTCGCGCCGCGCTTCCCACCAGTGGGGACAGGCGTTCCTTTGAGCCCTTACCGCGAACGAATACAAAGCCATCGTCAATATGGATATCGCCCACATCGAGCCCAACCAGCTCACTCACACGCAAACCGCATCCGTAGAGCACTTCCAAGATGGCATGGTCGCGCAGTCCCATCTCGCCCTCGGGAAAGTCTTGATCGAGCAGCGCCGAGACATCCTCCACCGATAGATACTCCGGCAAACGCTCAGCCTTTTTAGGCAGGCGCAACGCCGCCGTCGGGTTTTGGGCCACGGCCCCATCGCGCACCAAAAAGGCATGCAGGCCCTTCACGGCAGCAAGCGCGCGCTCCACCGAGGCGTCGGAATAGCCTCCGCCGCGGCGATCGGCGACAAAGCCCTCCACGACCTGACGGGTCACCTCTTCAAAAGACACAATACCCGCCCGCTCCAGATAGGCGCAGTACGTCGTCAGGTCACGACGATAGGCCACAATCGTGTTGCGCGCCAAGCCCCGCTCGACCGCGAGGTAATCGAGATACTCCCCCGCCGCCACGGCGAGCGACGAGGGAGTAGCTTCGGTATGTTCCTTATTCGCCGGCACCCTTAGTCCGTAGCGAGGTTCATGGGCGTCACTTGCAGACGGTCGACACCCTCGTGCTGGCCGATCGAAGCGCGCACGAACTCGCGGAACAGCGGCTGCGGGTTGGTCGGGCGGCTCTTGAACTCGGGGTGAGCCTGGGTTGCCACATACCACGGATGAACGTCGCGCGGCAGCTCGACCATCTCGACCAGGCGCTCGTCGGGCGACAAACCCGAGATAACCAAACCGGCGTCCTCGAGCTGGTCGCGGAAGGCGTTGTTGAACTCAAAGCGGTGACGGTGACGCTCGTAGACGAGTTCCTCGCCATATGCCTCACGAGCAAGAGTATCGGCGGCGAGCTTGCACGGATAGGCGCCCAGGCGCATGGTGCCGCCCTTCTCGGTCACGTCCTCCTGCGAGCTCATCAGATCGATGACGCTATACGGACCGTCCGGATCAAACTCGGAGGAGCTGGCACCAGCAAGGCCAACGACATTGCGGGCGAACTCGCACACGGCGACCTGCATACCCAGGCAAATGCCCAGATACGGAATCTTGTGCTCACGGGCAAACTCGGCCGCGAGGATCTTGCCCTCCAGGGCGCGCTTGCCAAAGCCGCCGGGGACCAGGATGCCCGAGGCGTCGCCCAGAACCTCGGAGACATTCTGCTCGTCGAGGCTCTCGCCGTCGACTAGCTGGACGTCCACATGGCGATCGTAGAAGACGCCCGCATGGTGCAGGGCCTCGATAACCGACAGGTACGCATCGGGCAGCTGCGTGTACTTACCCACGACGGCGATCTTCACCTTGTCGGCGTGATGGTTGGCGTGATTCTGTTTGCGCAGGAACTCGTTCCACTCGCTCATGTCGCGCTCACGCGGATCCAGACCCAGGCGCTCGCAAATGCGCAGGTCAAAGTCCTGCTCGGCAAGCAGCTGCGGAACATCGTAAATGCTCGCGCAGTCCTCGTTGGTAAAGACGCAATCGGTGTCGACGTCGCAGAAGCTTGCGATCTTTCCGCGGATAGCGTCATCGATATGGTGGTCGGAGCGCAGCACGATAATATCGGGCTGGATGCCAAAGCTGCGGAGCTCCTTGACGGAATGCTGCGTGGGCTTGGTCTTGACCTCGTGGGCGGCGGCGATATAGGGAACGAGCGACACGTGGATGTAGCAGACGTTCTCGGGGCCGGCCTCCTTGCGGTACTGACGAATGGCCTCGACAAACGGTTGGGACTCGATGTCGCCGATCGTGCCGCCCAGCTCGGTGATGACTACATCGGAGCCGGTCTGCTCCTCGATGCGGCGGAACTTATCCTTAATGGCATTGGTGACGTGAGGAATCACCTGCACGGTACCGCCCAAAAAGTCGCCGCGACGCTCGCGGGCGATTAGGCTTTTGTAGATGGCACCGGTCGTAAAGTTGGAATCGCGGGTCAGGTTCTCATCAATAAAGCGCTCGTAATGACCCAGGTCCAGGTCGGACTCGTAACCATCCTCGGTTACAAAGACCTCACCATGCTGGAACGGGCTCATGGTACCGGGGTCGACGTTCAGATACGGGTCGGCCTTCTGCATCGTTACTTTGTAGCCACGCGACTTGAGCAGACGGCCCAGCGAGGCCGCGGTGATACCCTTGCCCAGGGACGAAACCACGCCACCGGTTACGAACACATGCTTGGTCATATTGAGTTACCTGCGCTTCCCGTAGAAGTTGTTTATCCACATCTTACGGGTCTTCATTGTAATACTCGCGCCGCGGACCGTCCGCAATTTTTCTCGCGTGCGATTGCATTTCTTGATCTTGAAACAAAACGCCGCCCGGTTTCCCAGGCGGCGTCGCTATGGCAAGGGTTACATGCTGCTATCGATCAGCAACCTCGTCCTCAAGCATTTCTTGAACGAGCATGCCGGTACGGACGCCCTCAAGATACCACTCACCACGTTCGGTGAGGCAAATGCCATTTGCAAGCTGACCGCCGTCGTCGCTATAACGCGAGACGACATCAATCATACCTTCGGAATCCAAGCGATCGATTGCGGCGCGGGCACGATACGGCGAAACCCCCACGCGCTCGGCAAGCGTTTTGCGCGAGAAACCATACGGCCCGCCATTGTCTTCGGTTTGCTGGGCGATCTCCATCAACACCAGCACCTCGACACGCTTCATATCGTTGACACTCGCACGACCCTTGCCCGCCATAGCAGCCTCCTCAAACCGAGCACGAGCATCTAACGCGCCGTGCGCGACCGACACACCTCACGATGGCAGGTAATATCCATCATGCGGCATCCCGCTAAGGATGAAACAGTTATGGTTATTGTATACCGCTCAAATTGTTTCTAGGCAGGTAAACGGCTATTTTTCGCCGAAATAGGCGCTTTATTGATCAAAAAACCGTACCGGGCGCTAACCCGATACGGCCAAAATGCAATGCAATTACCGCGGTGCTTCAAACTTAGCGATGGAAGAAACCGCGGCGCTCAAACTTGGGCTCGCAGCACACGTTGATACCCAGTTTGCGCAGTACCGTCTCGTCCGTCGGCGAGATGATCACGCTAAAGAAGGCATCGCAACCGCGCAACTGCTCCAGGCCCAAAAGGACGCGAGCGGCCGTCTCACTCGTGGCCGAGGTGATCGACAGCGCCATAAGCGTCTCGTCGGTGTGGAGGCGCGGGTTTTTACTTCCCAGGAAATGCGTCTTGAGCTTGCTGATGGGCTCGATCGCCTCATCGCTAATGACCTCGAGCTCAAGGTCGACGCCCGAGACATGCTTGAGGGCGTTCATAATGAGCGAACTTGCGGCGCCCAGGCGCGTGGAGGTCTTACCGGTCACCACGGAGCCATCGGGCATGACCATGGCACCCACGGGACCACCCGTCAGCTGCTCCCTGGTGAGGGCCGCCGAGCGCGCCGGTGAGTAGTTCTTATCGATGCCGGCTTTCTTCATAATAATCTTGAGACGGTCGACTTGCTCATCGCCCACGCCGGTACGGCGCACATTTTCGACCGCGGTAAAGTAGCGGCGGACGATCTCCATCTTGGAAGCGTCGCGGCAGGCATCGTCATCGGTGATGGCAAAGCCGACCATATTGACGCCCATGTCCGTAGGGCTCTGGTAGGGGCTCTTGCCCAGGATCTTTTCCATCAGGGCACGGACTACCGGGAAGGCCTCGACGTCACGGTTGTAGTTGACCGTGGTCTTGTTGTAGGCCTCAAGGTGGAACGAATCGATGATATTGGCGTCGTCGAGGTCAGCCGTGGCGGCCTCGTAGGCAATATTGACCGGATGCGTCAGAGGAAGATTCCAGACCGGGAAGGTCTCAAACTTGGCATAGCCGGCGGCGGTACCGTGCTTATGCTCGTGATACAGCTGCGAGAGGCAAGTGGCGAGCTTGCCCGAGCCGGGGCCGGGTGCCGTCACGACAACGAGCGGACGCGTGGTCTCGACAAACTCGTTCTTGCCGTAGCCATCGTCGGACACGATCAGATCGACATCGTGCGGATACCCCTCGATGGGATAGTGCAGCTTGGCGGGAATACCGAGCGCGTTCAAGCGGTTGCGGAACACATCGGCAGCAGGCTGGCCGGCGTACTGGGTGATAACCACAGCCGCGACGGCAAAGCCGTTGCCGCGGAACAGGTCAACCAGGCGCAGCACATCCTCGTCATAGGTAATGCCAAGGTCACCACGAGCCTTGTTTTTCTCGATGTGGTTCGCGTTGATCGCGATGATAACCTCGACATCGTCGGCGATGCTCTTGAGCATGCGGAACTTGCTGTCCGGTTCAAAACCCGGCAGCACTCGGCTCGCATGATAGTCATCGAACAGCTTACCGCCAAACTCCAAATAGAGCTTGCCACCAAACTGCGAGATGCGCTCCTTAATATGAGCGGCCTGCAGCTCGATATACTTCGCGTTGTCGAAACCCTGGCGCATGTATGGCTCCCGTCCCGTTTCCATTTAATGTTCTAGGCGATTATAACGGAGCCTGCCCCTCGCAAGGGCCTGGCCACCAACAGGCACCAACCAAACACGCCATCGATAAGTTGCGGTGAAATAGTTCCCGTTTAACCCCTCAAGACGACCAAACGGGAAATATTCCACCGCAACTTCCCCTTTTTGGTTCAAACAAACCTGGCCTTTGTATCAATAATGGAAACGCCGCAGGTTGAGCATAAGTCAGCGAAAGCCCACCAGAGCGAGCAAGGTGACGTGAAAGAGGAGGGCATAGGCCTTTTGGCCATGCCCGACGATTGAACGTCAGATTGCCGCTCTGGCGGGCTTGCAGCGTCGAGTGGTTCCGGCGTTTGGTAAAACGCCGGAACACAAGAGCGCCCCCTCCCGCGCACGGAACGGGAGGAGGCTAAAGGTAGGAGTCTACCGGTGGGGTTACCCCACCGGACAGACGATGACCAGGTGATCCTTTACAGGATCGTCATGGTTTCCGTGGGGTACCCAAGGGGTACTTAGAGCATCACGCAAGCGACGGTCAGGATGATGGCGCAGACGACGGAGAGAGCGACGATGAGCTTAAGAGCAAACTTGAGCCAGGTCGTCCACTCGATCTTGGCCAGAGCAAGACCGCCCATGATGGCGCCGGAGGTCGGGGTGAACAGGTTCACGACGCCGATGGCGGCGGAGAAGATCATGACCATGACCTCGGGCGAGAAGCCGAGCTTAACAGCCAGCGGTCCCATGATGGGCATGGAGACAGTAGCCATACCGGAGGTCGAGGGGATCAGGAAGGACAGGCCGAAGTAGACCAGGAAGCTCATGGGAGCGAAGATCACGCCGGACAGGCCAGCCAGAGCATTGGCGGCAGCGTCGAGGACGTAGACGTCGAGGCCGGTGCTAGCCATGAGGACGGAGATACCACGGGCGAGGGCGATGACGAGGACAACGGACATCATGTCGGCAGCGCCGGTGATGAAGGTGTTGACGATCTGCTTCTCGGACAGGCCGCCGATAATACCGATCAGGACAGCCATGAGGAAGAACCAGGTGGAAGCCTCGTCGAAGTACCACTGACCAATGGGCAGGCCGGTGATCAGGGCAGACCAGCCCTGAACGATGGCGTTACCGTCAGCGTCATAGACAGCGCCAGCATCGAAGAAGTTGGCGACGCCCTCGTTAAGGTCGGCCAGCGGGATGAAGCCGACGATCATGACGACGAAGGTGAAGGCAAAGGCGATCAGAACACCCTTCTGACGACCGGTGAGCTTGACCTCCTTGTGAACCTCGGAAGCAGCCTTGCCGTGAGCCTCTTCGGCGTCCTTGAGCTCCTGCATCGAAAGGATGGTGGAACCCTTGTCAGCCTTGACCTTCTTGGCATAGCTCATGACGAAGAGGATGGACATAACAGTGGTAACAATCCACAGGACGGCACCGAGGCCGATGATGATGGACTGGTTGACCTCAATGCCAACGCCAGTCAGAGCGTCAACGGCAGCACCGACGGCAAACGGGTTAACCGTGGAGCCGAGGCAGCCGCAGCCAGCGCCGAGCAGGACGGTGGCAGCGCCGACCATGGGGTCGAAGCCAGCAGCCATCATGGTGGCGGCGAGCAGGGCGTAGAAGGGAACGGTCTCCTCGCACATACCATAGGTGGTACCACCGAGGGAGAAGATGAACATCAGCACGGGAATGAGCATGATCTCATTGCCCTTAAGCTTCTGCACCAGAACAGCAATGCCGTTGTCCAGGGCGCCGGTCTCGGTCATCATGCCGAGGAAGCCGCCGAGGATCATAACGAAGAGGCAGACGGGCAGAGCGTCAGCGAAGCCCTTGACCGGGGCGGTGCAGAAATCGCTCAAGCGGGCAGCGGTAACCGCGCCACCGGACGTACCGGAGACGATAACGGTAACAACCGCGACGATTGCCAGCAGAGCAAGAAGAATGGTGAACGATGAAGGCATACCGCGCTTTTTCTTAGCGGTCTCAGTCATAGTTCTCATCCCCCCTTCATAAATCATTTACTGATCTCGCCCTAAGCGGCTCTTCCGTGCCGTGCATGTCGCTCAGTGCGAGATTTTTACCAGACAAAAGCGCTCGGGGTGCGCAGCAATGCACCCCGAGCGAGATGCTAGATGCTCTTACTTGAGCGTAGCGTACATGACAGCCTTGATGGTGTGCATGCGGTTCTCGGCCTCGTCGAAGACCTTGGAAGCGGGGCTCTCGAAGACCTCGTCGGTGACCTCCTGCTCGGTGATGCCGAACTGCTCGCACTTCTCGGCGCCAATCGTGGTGTTGGTGTCGTGGAAGCTGGGCAGGCAGTGCAGGAAGATGGCACCCGGGTTGGCCATAGCCATGACCTCGGAGGTAACGCGATACGGAGTGAGCTGAGCGATGCGCTCGGCCCAGACCTCGTCGGGCTCGCCCATGGAGACCCACACGTCGGTGTAGAGAACGTCGGCACCGGTGACGCCGTCCTTGACGTCGGTGGTCAGCTTGATGGTGCAGCCGTTAGCCTCAGCGATGGGCTTGCAGGCCTCGATGACGTCGTCAGCGGGCATGCACTCCTCGGGGCCGCAGGCCACGAAGTTCATGCCGAGCTTGGAGCAGACGACCATGAGGGAGCGAGCGACGTTGTTCTTGCAGTCGCCCATGAAGACGAGGGTCTTGCCCTTGATGTCGTAGTTGAAGTTCTCCTGGACGGTCAGGATGTCGGCGAGCATCTGGGTGGGGTGCCACTCGGTGGTCAGGCCGTTCCACACAGGCACGCCGGACTTAGCAGCGAGCTCCTCGACGTCGTCCTGGGCAAAGCCACGGAACTCGATGCCATCATACATGCGGCCGAGAACGCGGGCGGTATCCTCGATGGACTCCTTCTTGCCCATCTGCGACGAACCCGGATCGAGGTAGGTGACGCCCATGCCCAGATCCATGCCGCCGACCTCGAAGGCGCAGCGGGTACGAGTGGAGGTCTTCTGGAAGAGCAGAACGATGTTCTTGCCCTCGAGATAGCGGTGCGGAACGCCAGCGCGCTTCATGTCCTTGAAGTTCTTGGAGAGCTTGAGCAGGTACTCGATCTCCTCGGTGGTGAGGTCGAGGAGCTTGAGGAAGCTACGGCCGGAGAGGTTAACACCCATGGTTCGATTCCTTTCGAAGAAATGAATTACGTAAGTATTAGTGTTGCCCGTTTAACGGGCGAAGCCGGTGCGGTTGTAGGGGGACCGCACCGGAAACGGAAAGACTTAGAGGTCCTCGCGCCAGAAGGGCATGCTCATGCAGCGCGGGCCGCCGCGGCC
>NZ_QRLE01000016.1:0-40921 GCF_003473055.1 Collinsella sp. AM13-34
AGTTTCGGGGCGCAGTTCACTGTCCCCTTTGTGGTGGTTTTTGGCGCGGATGGGTTAGTTGAGGGCGGCTTGGGCTAGGCGGGCTTCGGCGGCCTCCTCGGTGACGCCCAATGCCACGGCGAACTCCTCAATGGAGCGGCGCTTGGCCTCCTTGAGTACGCGCATGTAGTAAGAGCTGGGCTTTTTATCAGCTTCCTCGGCCTGGCGAATGCGGTGCATCATGGTCTTTGCCACGCGGACCGTCTCGGGCGCGCCCAGCTTGAGCTGCTGCTTAAAGTGCGTCTCCTCAAGCGAGCTGTTACGCTCGGTAAAGGTGTCGCACTCCAGCTCGTCATAGTGGCTCAGCAGGTGCTCGGCATCTTGCTGGGAGATGGCGGCATGCAAACGATCGGCCTGCGCCACGGGGTACATGAGGATCGTCTGCGCATGTCCCTGCTTGGTCTCGAGCAACAGCATGGGCTGCGGCGTGTCGTCCCTAAAACCGACGACGGTGCAGACTCCCTGACCCGGATGAATGACGTGTTGACCGATTGAGAACATGCTACCTCCAACTTATACGAATTTACGTATGTCTAGAATAACACGCTGACGTGCGCAAACCCTTACTTTATGCAGGAAAAGCACACAATTCTGATAGGTAAGAGTATTCGATAACAGACGCAGCTCATTCACACCTTTATGCATTTTCAACGCCTGCATAATCTGCAGGCAGACCGGCATCTTTGAGTGACTCCATGCAAGCTGTAGTCATTTTTGTGCATATGCAATATCTATTAGCTTTACCCTGCGACAGTGCCCGTCGCTTGTGATAGAGTGCTACAAACTCTGGCTTTTGCCCTACGAGTGACCAAGAGCTCGGGGGCTTTAACACAAGGAGGATCTATGCCCGAGAAGATTGAAGAGCTGGTACGCGCTGCGCTTGCTGCGGCCCAGGAGGCCGGCGACCTTTCCGCATTTGAACTTGACGATTGCGCTATCGAGCGACCGGCTGACACTTCTCATGGCGAGTGGACCTCTACCATGGCCCTGAAGTCCGCCAAGCTGGCCCACTGCGCCCCGCGCAAGATCGCCGAGGCCATCGTTGCCCATATGCCCGAGGACCCCGCGATCGAGAAGGTCGAGATTGCAGGCCCCGGCTTCATCAACTTCTACCTCTCCGTTGCCGTCAAGAATGCCATCTTTGGCGAGGCTCGCGAGAAGGGCATGGACTTCGCTAAGTCCAACGTCGGTGGTGGCCTGAAGACCCAGGTCGAGTTCGTTTCCGCCAACCCCGTCGGCCCCATGCACATCGGCCACGGCCGCTGGGCCGCTCTGGGCGACTCCCTTTGCCGCGTCATGGACCACGCCGGTTACGACATCCAGCGTGAGTTCTACATCAATGACCACGGCTCTCAGATGAACACCTTCGGCAACTCCATCAGCACGCGCTATATGCAGCTTGCCGACATCATCGCCAAGCAGGGCGTTGGTATCGACGAGGCTCACAAGCTGCTGATCGCCGACCGCGACGCCTTTGTTGCCGACGAGAACGACGAGCACCCCGAGACCCATCCGTATCAGGACAACTTTGCCGAGACCTTGGGCAAGGACTCTTACGGCGGCGACTACATCATCGACGAGGCCGCCGAGTTCTGGCGCACCGACGGCGACAAGTGGGTCGACGCCGATCCGCAGGAGCGCATGGAGAGCTTCCGCGAGCGCGGCTATGTAAAGATGGTCGATAACATGCGCGACCTCTGCCACGCCGTCAACTGCGACTTCGACCGTTGGTACTCCGAGCGCTCGCTGTACGTGAAGGACACCGAGGGCGAGACCGCCGGCACCTCCGCCGTCGACCGCGCTTTTGAGAAGCTCGACAAGATGGGCTACCTCTACACCAAGGACGGCGCCCTGTGGTTCCGCTCCACCGATCTGGGCGACGACAAGGACCGCGTCCTGATCAAGTCCGACGGCGAGTACACCTACTTCGCCTCCGACGTCGCCTATCACTGGGATAAGTTCCAGCGCGTCGATCACGTCATCGACATCTGGGGCGCCGACCACCACGGTTACATCGAGCGCGTCCGCTGCGTCTGCGACGCTCTGGGTTACCCCGGCAAGTTCGAGGTTCTACTGGGCCAGCTCGTCAACCTGCTGCGTAACGGCAAGCCCGTCCGTATGTCCAAGCGCAAGGGCACCATGGTGACCCTGCAGGAGCTCGTCGACGAGGTCGGCTCCGATGCCGCTCGCTACACGCTCATCTCCAAGAGCTCCAACCAGATGGTCGACTTCGACATTGAGGCCGTTAAGAAGCGCGACAACTCCAACCCGGTCTATTACGTGCAGTACGCTCACGCTCGCGTCTGCTCCATCCTGCGCCGTGCCGCTGACGTAACGCCTGAGCAGGCCGACGAGATGGGCATGAAGGCCGTTGCCGCCAAGGCCATCGGTGAGAACGTCGATTACTCGCTGCTGACCGACCCGACCGAGCTCGCCCTTTCGCGCAAGCTCAATGAGCTTACCGACCTGATCGCCAGCTGCGCTCGCGATCGCGCCCCGTTCCGTCTGACGCACTTTGCCGAGGAGCTCGCCGGTGACTTCCACAGCTTCTACGCTGCCTGCCAGGTGCTGCCGAGCGAGGGCCGTCCCGTCGACCCCGAACTTTCGCGTGCCCGTCTGGCCGCTTGCGATGCCGTCCGCGTGACGCTCGCCCTGGTGCTCACCCTCGTTGGCGTTTCCGCGCCCGAGCAGATGTAACCTGCGGGTCATTTGACCGTGTAGGTTTGGTTTAACTGAGCCCTATAAGCCCGATCTCCCATGGAGGTCGGGCTTTTTTCGCAAATGCCGACGTATTGACGAATTTGGAACTGCTGGAAATACGAAACTATGCCGGTTTACTACGATGAATTGGGAATTTCCAACCACGCCGGCTTTTCGCAAAAAAGCGCAAGGCATCTACCTGCGGTTTTAGTTCAACATGTTTCGGAGTGGTCGCGGTTGATCGATTCGTCGTAGTAAACCGCCATAGTTTTGGCGGAGGCAGTCTGATTTGTGGGTGGTAGACCAAAGAGTGTCCCTTTTGACTAGTCGTTTAAGAACGCCCCCAATGACTAAGTTGCAGGTGGCGGCGGTTGTGTTACACTAACGCTGCGTAGTTGACGCAATCATCTCGATACAGATCAATGATGTCCGTCGTTTTGAACGGAACTAGACTGTTTAGCCGCCCTGAAGGTTTATGCAGGGAGCATGTGATCACAGGGCTTGAAAAGAAAGTTGAGCAAACACTGTGTCTGATCAACAGCAAGAAAACGAAATAACGACGACGCAAGCCGCTCCCGCTGCACCGGTTGCGTCGGACCAGGTCGCGGCGCCCGCGCAAGCCTCGGCTCCCGAGACGCCTAAGGCTGCTTCGACGCCTGCGCCTGCAACTGGTGAGGAGGCTGCTCCGGCAAAGCCCAAGCTCGCGCGCCGCACGGCCAAGCCTGCCGCTGACGGCGAGGAGGTCACCAAGCCCAAGCGCCGTACCACGCGCACGACGCGCGCCAAGCGCACCGTTGCAGCTGACTCCTCGGCGCCAATTTCCGATGAGGTCGCGCAGGCACGTGCGTTGGCGCAGATTAGCGAGGCTCAGGTGGTGCGCGCCCGCCGTCGTGCTGCCGAGCGCGAGGCCGCGGCTCTGACCGAGCTTGCAGCTCCGTCTGTGCCCGAGACGCCTGCCGCCATCGAGACCCCTGCCGCCGACCTGCCGACCGAGAAGCCGGCACCGCGCACACGCCGCCGCACGGCTGCTAAGGCCGAGCAAGTTGCGGAACAGGTAGCCCCCGAGCTCACTGAGGCTTCGGTCCGTTCCGCGGCAGGGGAGGGCACATTGCCTGTTGAGCCCGCTGCGCCTGTCGAGGCCAACGAAGTTCCCGTTGTCGATCCGGCTTTGCGCCCGCACCGTCGCGGTCGCAAGCCCAAGGCCTTTGTCGAGGCAGAGAAGGCCGCAGCAGCAGCCGCCGCCGCTCGGGATGCTGCGGCGACCGCCGAGTCTGCAACCGCTGCCGATGCACCCGTCCAGGATGCTACGACTTCCGAGGCCGCTCCCGCCGATGCCGAGCCCGCCGACGTCCGTCCCGGTCGCAGCCGTCGTACTGCTGCTAAGCGCACGTCAAAGGCCAAGGCTGCCAAGAAGGGTGCGTCCGAGGATTCTGCCGAGACGACCGCCGATGCGTCGACTGATGTCGCCAAGGCCCAGGACGTCGAACAGCCTGCGTCCGAGAAGCCCAAGCGCGGTCGTAAGAAGTCCGTTAAGGCCAAGGCGTCCGAGCAGCAGGATGTCGAAGCGCAGGTTGATTCTGGCGCCGAGGCCAATGACGCCGCCGCGGCCAATGTTGGCACCGCCGCAACCGATGGTGCCGCCCCCGCTGAGGGCGAAGACGGCACTCGTCCCAACCGTCGCCAGCACAAGCGCAACGACGAGCGCAACGAGCGTAAGGACGACCGCAACAACGACCGTCGCAACCGCCAGCGCGATCGCAAACAGCGCAACAAGGAGCGTAATGCCGCTCCCACCGAGCCCACGCTTTCGCGCGAGGAACTCGCGGCCATGAAGGTCGCTGAGCTGCGCGAGAAGGCTAAGGAGTTCGAGATCGAGACGACCGGCAAGAAGAAGGCCGAGCTCGTCGAGGAAATCTACGTCACCGCTGCGAAGGCCGAGGGCTTCCGCGACATCAAGGGCATTCTGCAGATTCGCCCGGACAGCTCCGGCATCATCCACGCCCATGGCTACATGAAGTCCAACGACGACGCCTTCGTGCCCGCCTACCTCATCCGCTCCGCGCGCCTGCGCACGGGCGACGTCATCGAGGGCTCGCTGCGTCCTTCGCGCGGCGGCGACAAGCGCGCCGGCCTCGCCAAAATCACGACCGTCAACGGTCTGGACCCCGAGCAGATTCGCAACCGTCCCAAGTTCGGCGACCTCACCCCGGTCTATCCCAACGAGCCGCTGCGCATGGAGCACGGCAAGGACTCTATTACCGGCCGCGCCATCGACATCGTGTCACCGATCGGCAAGGGCCAGCGCGGCCTGATCGTGTCCCCGCCCAAGGCCGGCAAGACCACGATCCTCAAGAAGATCTGCCAGTCTATCTCGATTAACAACCCCGAGGTGCACCTCATCTGCCTGCTCGTCGACGAGCGCCCCGAAGAGGTCACCGATATGCAGCGTTCCATCAAGGGCGAGGTTGTGGCGTCGACCTTCGATATGCCTGCCGACAACCACACCCGCGTGGCAGAGCTCGTCATCGAGCGCGCCAAGCGCATCGTAGAGCTGGGTGGCGACGTCGTGGTGGTGCTCGACTCCATCACGCGCCTCGCCCGCGCCTACAACTTGGCGGCGCCCGCCTCGGGCCGCATCCTTTCGGGCGGCGTCGATTCGGCGGCCCTATATCCGCCCAAGCGCTTCCTGGGTGCAGCCCGCAATATCGAGAACGGTGGCTCGCTTACCATCCTGGCCTCTGCCCTCATCGACACCGGTTCCAAGATGGACGAAGTCATCTTTGAGGAGTTCAAGGGCACCGGCAACATGGAGCTTAAGCTCGACCGCGACCTGGCCGACCGCCGCATCTTCCCGGCTATCGACCCCGTTGCCTCCGGTACGCGTAACGAGGACCTGTTGGTCGACGAGCAGATGCGTCCGTTTGTCTTTGGTCTGCGTCGCATTCTTGCCGGCATGAACAACACCGAGCGCGCAGCCGCATCGTTTATCAAGGGTCTTAAGGGCACCAACACCAACCAGGAGTTCCTGGTGCGTTCGGCCAAAAAACACAGCGACTACGAGCAGACGTTCTAGGTTGTCATCCACGCGCAGCGATAGTCATCAATACGATAAAGGGTCGGGGCTTTGAGCCTCGGCCCTTTTCTATAGCGCCGCTCCGCGCTTATTTTTGACCGTAAGACCGACGAGCAGCAGGTTTCCCGTTTCAATCCGACATCGTCACTTGCAATCGACAGGACGGTTTCGCATAATAACATTTAAGCTTCGCGACGGAAAACGCAGATGAAACGAACCATATACCGTTGCTTTGGGGCATAGCCCCGCTTCATCTTCTCTCGCGCAGCCAACTGAATGATGCGATTTGGGTGCTGGAAGATGGGGAGAGCTCATGGCTTCTTCTGATGCAACACAACGAGCAGTCCTTGCCGGACTTTCGTGCGGGATCGGCCTTGCCGCTCCCGTGGTTATGTATGCCGCGACGCTGCCGTTTTCGTCGGTGAACGAGACGGTCGTGGCGGGTGCAGTTCCCTTCGCCGTGGGCGCGGTGGCGGGCGTGGGTATCTATGCCGCCTCGCTGGGTATCTCCGAGTATCGTGCGCAGCGTGAAGAGCGTCTGTTCCAGCCCGATGCCATGGGCGGTGCCGCCAATCTCAATCAGCATCAAAGCGAGTTCAAGACCGCCTCGATTCCAGCTCAGCAGCAGGATGCGATTCCGTACGCTGCGGCTTCTGCTTCTCAGGCTCAGTCGGAGCAGTCTACCTCGGCATTCCTTTCCGGCCTGACTGGTGCGTTCCAGCGCCGTCATGCCGATGATGGTGTCCCTACCATCGCTCGAGCCGCAGATGCTATGGACGAGGCCGAGGCTTGGTCCATGATCGACAGCATGCTCGACGACGATTCGCCGGTGAGCTGCGACCCTGCACGCTCGCGCGACGTCTATCAAGTCGCCATCGACGAGCTCACCAACGGCGGGCAGACCGGCTCCTTCAATCGCGATGATATCGCCGCCGCGGCACGCGCCGTGTCGGGCTCCCAGGCCGCCCCTGCGGGCAGCACGGCGGCTTTCGTGGCACTCGTTGCCAATGCGGCGGTCAATAACGCCTACAGCGCTACCTCGGCGGACGCGAACGCTTCTGCCGATAATTCGTACGTTGATGAAGCCATGACCGCGGACGAGGAGGCCGTTGCCGCCCGCCGCGCCGCCGAAAGCTCGCTTTGGGGCGCTCCTGCCCAGCAGCAGGCGGCTGAGGCTGCGCCGTACAACGCAAACCTCGCCAGCATGCCTATCATCTCCGGTGTCGCGGACATCGATCTCGATGACCTCGATGAGCCTGCAGCCATCACCGCATCGATTGATGCCCAAGATCGCATCGACACCGGCGACCTTCCGGACGCTTCGCTCGAGGTTGATGTCCCTATGGCCGATTACTCAGGCCACGAGGACATGTGGGCCGCCGCCACCGCGATTCTGGATGAGATTGACGAGCCTGCTCCTGTTGCAGCCCCCGCTCCCGTCACTGCCCCTCAGCCTGCTGCCCCCGCCTATGTCGGCCGTCACAGCGCTGTGTTCCCCGAGGATACTGCCCGCATCTCGCGTGAGAGCATCGAGCGAGCCGAGGCTATTGCCGCCGGCATTATGGAAAATCGTCGTCACGAGCGCGTCAATCAGATCCTCGAGGAAGAGATCGAGCGCCTGCAGTCCTCTACCGCCA
This sequence comes from Collinsella sp. AM13-34, assembly GCF_003473055.1. Classification (NCBI taxonomy): domain Bacteria; kingdom Bacillati; phylum Actinomycetota; class Coriobacteriia; order Coriobacteriales; family Coriobacteriaceae; genus Collinsella; species Collinsella sp. AM13-34. The sequence goes on from NZ_QRLE01000016.1 coordinate 7,450, forward strand.
AGCGTACGGGCCGTGCCTATCTGAGCGTTATCGAGGGCGGTACCGCCAGCTTCGCGCCGCTCCGCGCGGAGGCATAACTTCTGCATGGTTAAGATCAATCGAAAATGGGCGGTCGTGACCTGCCTGATGGCGCTCTTGATCTGGGGCAATTCGCTGGTTCCCGGCTCGGGGTCGGGGTCGCTGAGCCTAACGGTCATGGAAGCTATCCGCGGTTTCCTGCACGGCGTGGGACTTCCATATGCATGGGTGACCAACTTTGTTGTTCGCAAATGCGCGCATTTTACCGAGTATATGGTGCTCGGCATCTTGGCAACGCACGCCTTTGATTTTGAGGGCCGGCGCACCTTTGACGTGCTGCTGCCCACGGCGGTGTTCCTGCTGCTGATTCCCTCGATCGACGAGACGATTCAGCTCTTTGTGCCGGGACGCGCCGGCATGATCACCGATGTGGTGATCGACTGCTGTGGTGCGGCAACGGGCGTTGTGCTCCGATATCTCTTACGGTCGCTGATGTGCGCCAAAAAGGCCGCCTAGGACGTATTGTTTGGTCCTAGGAGGCCTTTTTTATTTGAGGGCTTATATGAGGCGTGGTGGCGTCGTTCCGTAGGTCGGATTTGCCGGGCTCGCCACGCCCTGTGGGTGTGTCTGCTACTGAAGCGCCTGTGCGCCCAGGGCCAGGCAGCCCATAATGCCCTGCTTGCCCTCGAGGCTGTTGTTGACGATGTAGCTATCGATGCCGGCCATCTCGGGCGTAACGATGTAGCCGTTGAGCATCTCGGCGCACTTCTTGCGCGCGAGCGGCACGATGGAGGTGTGGTCGGCCACGCCGCCACCGATGACGATCTTTTGCGGTGCGTAGCACAGGATGTAGGTCATGAGCGCCTGCGCCAGATAGCCGGCGAGCAGGTCCATGGCCTCCGGGTCATCGGCCATCTCTCCGGCGCTCTTGCCACCCCAGCGCTTTTTGACGCCGGGACCGGCGATGAGGCCCTCGAGGCAGTTGTCGTGGAAGGGGCAGCCGCTGTGCTCGCCGATGGTGTCGCGCGGGTCGCGCGTGACCAGGATGTGACCGGCCTCGGGATGCATTTAGTGCCGGGCCGTACTTACCCGCGCGGGTTGATTTTATCACGTAGCGACTTGAGGTTCTCAAGCGCCGCGTTAAGCGTCTCGTCTCGCTTGGCAAAGTGGAAACGAATCAGATGGTTGACGGGCTCGCGGAAGAAGCTCGAGCCGGGCACGGCGCCCACGCCCACCTTTGAGGCCAGGTCCTCGCAGAAGTCGAGGTCGCTGTCATAGCAAAACTCAGAGATGTCCATCATCACGTAGTAGGCGCCCTGCGGCACGTTGTGCGTGAGGCCGATGCTGTCGAGTCCCTGACAGAATAGGTCGCGCTTGGCGGTGTAGAGGTCGAGGACCTCCTGGTAATAACTGTCGTCGAAGTTGAGGGCGGTGACGACGGCCTCTTGCAGGGGAGCGGCGGCGCCTACGGTGAGGAAGTCGTGGACCTTTTTGATGCGCTCGGTGATTTCGGCGGGAGCGATGGTGTAGCCTAGGCGCCAGCCGGTGATGGAGTAGGTCTTGGACAGCGAGCTGCAGCTGATGGTGCGCTCAAACATGCCGGGCAGCGTGGCCATGTACACGTGCTCGTGGGGCGCGTAGACGATGTGCTCGTACACCTCGTCGGTGATGCAGTAGGCGTCGTACTTCTTGCACAGGTCGGCAATAAAAGTGAGCTCCTCGCGCGTAAAGACCTTGCCACAGGGGTTGGACGGGTTGCATAGGACGATCGCCTTGGGATCGTTGTCGCGGAAGGCCGCCTCCAGGACCTCACGGTCAAAGTCAAAGGTGGGCGGGTTGAGCGGCACATAGATGGGCTCGGCCCCCGAGAGAATGGTGTCAGCGCCGTAGTTCTCGTAGAACGGCGAGAAAATGACGACTTTGTCGCCGGGGTTTGTGACCGTCATCATGGCGGCCATCATGGCCTCGGTGGAGCCGCAGGTGACTACAATATTCTCGTTGGGGTTGATCGGCATGCCCATAAAGTGCTCCTGCTTGGCGGCAAGCGCCTCGCGCATGGCCTGAGAGCCCCAGGTGATGGAGTACTGGTGGTAGAGCGGCTTGGGCTCGGTGGCGATGGTGCTGAGGCTATCGAGCAGCTGCGCCGGGGGATCAAAGTCGGGGAAGCCCTGTGACAGGTTGACGGCGCCATACTTGTTGGAGATGCGCGTCATGCGACGGATGACGGAATCGGTAAACGTTGCCGTGCGGTTGGAGAGTTCTTTCATGCCGGTCCTTTCGAGCATTTGCAGTGGGGCAAGTTTACTCCTATGAAACCGGTGGGAAATGCTCGAAATGGTCTCGAAAAACTCTTTTCAAAATTCTTGAAAATTGGGGCTTGCATCGCGTGGCGTTCCTTGCAATAATAGTCGAGCGCGAAGCGCACAGGACACGGTGGGTGTAGCTCAGTTGGCTAGAGCGACGGGTTGTGGTCCCGTAGGTCGAGGGTTCGAGTCCCTTTACCCACCCCAGTTCTTGCTTCGTGTTGATATCGGGTCGTTAGCTCAGTTGGTAGAGCAGGGGACTCTTAATCCCAAGGTCCAGGGTTCGACCCCCTGACGGCCCACCACACGATATCTCCTCTAAAGTCCGCTACGACGGACTTTAGCTTTGGGTCGTTAGCTCAGTTGGTAGAGCAGGGGACTCTTAATCCCAAGGTCCAGGGTTCGACCCCCTGACGGCCCACCAAAGATTGTTAAGACGGTCAGCGAAAGTTGGCCGTCTTTTTTGTTGACCTTTCATGAGGTCGAACCCGAAAGGGCGCGGAGCTGAGGAAATGCGCGAGCATTTGCCAGCGCAGCGCGCAAGGCGCGAAGCGCCGCAGCGGCCGCCTGCACAGCAGGCTGACCCCCTGACGGCCCACCAAAGCAAGTTAAGACGGTCAACGAAAGTTGGCCGTCTTTTTTGTTGACCTTTCATGGGGTCGAACCCGAAAGGGCACGGCCGCTTTCACAGATCGAGTCTACCCTGGGGATCGGTGAAACCGGCGCGTCTGCACGGCGAAGTATGCCTGTGCGAGCGCGATTTCTTGCTTGTTTGAATCTCCGTTTTGGGCGATTAAATAGCATGCATAGCGCGTAAGCTTGTAGTCTTTAACCGCGCGAGCGGCGACACCGGCAGTTATCATTTTCGTGGTGTCACGAAAATGGGAATCAACTGGAGTTTTGTTTGTTTCGCACGAGACTTTTGCCCTCTTAACAACTTCGGCGAAGTTCTCCCATCGAGTGTATCCCATGGGTTCCATTAAATCGCGTGCGAGCCAATACTCAACGCCGTCTTCCACATTGGCGTAGCTATCAAGTTCGACACGCCACTTCTCGATATCTCTACTGTCCATATCTCCTCCTCGCTGATCTATTGTCTATGCGCGCTTTGCCCGCTCTGTACTCAGAATAAGGATACGCTGCCGTGCGGACACGAATGGGCCCCGTGCCACTTCGAGGTCACGGGGCCCATAGATATCGATTAGTTGTGCTCTGCTCTAGATAGGTGTCCAGTTTAATTCGATCGATAGTGCGAACCCAGGCTTTCGGTCCGCTTGCGCATGGCTTTGACCATCTCCGTTGCCAGCTGATTCTGCGATTGCAGGCGGGCGAGGGCTGCGATCTCGCTGTCATTGGCATGCGGCTTGCTCAGCGCCGTTGCCTCGTCTTGTAGGCTTTCAAGCTGTTGAAGAGCCTTGGATAGACCTGCTTCGGTCCTGTTGATCATGCAATAGGTACTCATCGTGTGCTTAAGGCTGTGTGTCAGGCGTTCGGCATCTGTTGTGGCAATGCCATACTGAGGGAGGGCGATATCCATCGGAGCGGCCGCCTCGGGAGCGTCCAGCGCTGCTTGGGCTGCCGATGCGCCCGCGATGCGCCCAAACACGATGCCGTTGGCGCTTGACAAGCCGCCGATGCGGTCGGCGCCGTGCATGCCGCCTGTTGCCTCACCGCAGGCGAAGAGGCCCTCAATGCCCGTGTACGCGGTCATGTCGATCTTGATACCGCCGTTAGCGGCGTGGGCATACATCGCAACGCGCATCTCGTCAGTCGGGGCGATGCCGTGCTCGTCTTGCAGCCAGGTGGCAAAGGTCTGCACAAACTCTGGGACATCCTCGCGAGGGAAGTCGTAGTGGAGCGCCAGTCCTTCGACACCTGTCTGATCGATGACGAGATCGATAGCGCGGGAGGCCAAGCGTGACGTGAAGGGACCATATCCAGAGCGCTGCTCGAGCAGGTCGTCCAGCTTGTCGTCGGCAATATCTACCGGCTGGTCTACATGTACGTAGCGCCAGGTTTTCTCGTTGAAGACCAGGTTGCGCTTGGGCTCGATGAAGCCGGGCATCATCTGCATGAACTCTATATTAGTAAGTGTTGCGCCGTGCGCCAGCGCGATGGCCTGCGAGGAGCTGAGCACATCGGCGGAAGTGAGGCTTCGCTCGAACAGGCCACCCGTGCCGCCCGCAGCGATGATAGTGGCCTTGGCTGCCATAGGCACGAGATGCTCGTTTGCGCGGTCGTAGAGCACGGCGCCGGTAATCTTTCCGATTGTGTCCTCAACAAGGTCGATAAGTTCGTGGCGGGGGAGCAGGCGAATGCCGAGAGACTCGATCTGGGCCGTACACGCGTCCTCAAGCGGCTTGCGGGTGAGGCCGCGCCACATACGCGTCTTATGGTCAAAGCAGGGGATAAACTGCTTCTGCTGGGCGCTTTCGGCACTTTGCGGACGCTGGAGCTCAACGCCCAGGTCTTGCTCGAGCCATTCAATTGCCTGGGGAATGCCGTGGACAAACGTCTGGACAAGCTCGGGGTCGGCGACGCCGCCACCAACGGTCTGGATGGTATCGATGAGGTCTTGTTCGTCGTCTTCGTTAACGGGTCCGATAAGCCCCAGGCCCCAGGTTCCGGGGAAGAAGCTCGATCCACTCATAGTCTTGCCGGCGCTTGCCACAGCGACGGTTGCGCCCGTGCGTGCCGCTTCGATGGCGGCGCAAAGGCCCGCAATGCCAGATCCAATTACCAGTACATCAGTCGATTCCATCGGATTCCTTTCTCGTCCGGCGCATTGTCGCATGGGTGATCGGCAATGGGGCCGCAAAGACTCGGCAAATCGGTAAAGGGCAAATATGGCAGGTGGGCGTCATGGACGTTCTGACGCTCCGTCTCATCACATCTCGTATTTCGCCCCAACTGATATATCGGCATTAGCTGCCCTGCGACAGCGTAAACAAAAAGAGCCGCTACCCCGAAAGGTAGCGGCTCCAAAGCTCAACTATGTGAGCATCGCGCGGGCGCGACTAGGCCTTGAGGGCCTCCTCGACGGCGACAGCGCAGGCGACGGTGGCACCGACCATGGGGTTATTGCCCATGCCGATGAGACCCATCATGTCGACGTGCGCAGGCACGGAGGAAGAACCGGCGAACTGGGCGTCGGAGTGCATGCGGCCCATGGTGTCGGTCATGCCGTAAGAGGCAGGGCCGGCGCCCATGTTGTCCGGGTGCAGGGTACGGCCAGTGCCGCCACCAGAAGCGACGGAGAAGTACTTCTTGCCAGCCTCGAGGCGCTCCTTCTTGTAGGTGCCAGCGACGGGGTGCTGGAAGCGCGTGGGGTTGGTGGAGTTACCGGTGATCGAGATGTCGACGTTCTCGTGCCACATGATGGCAACGCCCTCGCGGACGTCGTCGGAGCCGTAGCAGTTAACGGCAGCGCGGGGACCATCGGAGTAGGGGATGGTCTCGACGACCTTGAGCTCGCCCGTGTAGTAGTCGAACTGGGTCTTCACGTAGGTGAAGCCGTTGATGCGGGCGATGATCTGGGCGGCGTCCTTGCCCAGACCGTTGAGGATAACGCGCAGCGGCTTCTTGCGGGCCTTGTTGGCGTTCAGAGCCAGGCCGATAGCGCCCTCAGCGGCAGCGAAGGACTCATGGCCGGCCAGGAAGGCGAAGCACTCGGTGTCGTCGGAGAGCAGCATAGCGCCCAGGTTGCCGTGGCCCAGACCGACCTTGCGGTCCTCAGCGACGGAGCCGGGAACGGTGAAGGCCTGGATGCCCTCGCCGATGATGGCGGCAGCCTCAGAAGCGGTCTTGGCGCCACGCTTGACAGCGAGAGCGCAGCCGAGGGTGTAGGCCCACTCGGCGTTCTGGAAGGCGATGGACTGGGTGTTGTTGACGATCTCACGCGGGTTGAAGCCCTTGTCGGTGCAGATCTGCAGAGCTTCCTCGAGGGAGGCGATGCCGTTGTCGGCGAGGCACTTGTTGATCTTGTCAGCGCGGCGCTCGTAACCTTCGAACGTAACAGTCATAGTTATTTCCCTCCCTTTCTACTCGTGAACCGGGAACACGCTGGCGACGGAGTGAGTCTCCTCGTCGGTGCGCGGGTCGATGTACTTGGCAGCGTTCTCCCACTGACCATAGTGGCCCATAGCGCCAGCGATGGCCTCCTCGGGGGTCTTGCCGGCCTTGACGGCGTCGGTGAACTTGCCGAGGTTCAGGAACTCGAACGCGATGATCTCGTTCTTGTCGTTGAGAGCCATGCGGGTGACGTAGCCCTGAGCGAGCTCGAGGTAACGAGCGCCCTTGGCCTTGGTGCCGAACATGGTGCCGACCTGAGAGCGAAGGCCCTTGCCGAGGTCGTCGAGGGAGGCGCCCACGGGCAGGCCGCCCTCGGAGAACGCGGTCTGGCTGCGGCCGTAAACGATCTGCAGGAAGATCTCGCGCATAGCAACGTTGATGGCGTCGCAGACGAGGTCGGTGTTGAGGGCCTCGAGGATGGTCTTACCGGGAAGGATCTCGGAAGCCATGGCGGCAGAGTGGGTCATGCCCGAGCAGCCGATGGTCTCAACGAGGGCCTCCTCGATGATGCCGTCCTTGACGTTCAGCGTGAGCTTGCAGGCGCCCTGCTGAGGTGCGCACCAACCCACACCGTGCGTAAGACCGGAGATGTCGGAAATCTCCTTAGCCTGGACCCACTTGCCCTCCTCGGGGATGGGTGCGGGGCCGTGGTATGCACCCTTGGCAACGGGGCACATGTTCTCCACTTCCTGTGAGTACTGCATGCCTCTCCTCTCTATCGTGTTGGCGTCCCGTCTGGGGGTCGTGGCTGGCGATTGCCGGGCGACCCTTCGAAAGGGACATGACATGCAGCCCCTATAATACCGCGAAATGCACGGAATATTCGGCGAAGGGCTCAGTTTTCGTAGCGAGAAGTCCGGAAGTTTTAATTGAAACGGTTTAACTCTATATTCTGTGGTCGTGAACTTTTGTAGAGGGGGTTCGTCTTGGGCAAGCTTTTGGTCAGCTCTTGTAAGCGTTGCAGGGGCTGACCTGTTGCAACGGTGCCGTTCGCCGCCTGTTTATTGCCTTTGGCCGCGCGAATGTATTGTTTTGCGTGAATGTGTTGGTGGCACGCTTCAATCGTGTTGTATTGGATGGCAAGCAGATCCAGGCGAAGGGAGCGCCATGCAGCGCGTTTGGAGAACGGTTACCGGCTTTTACCATGTTTGTGCCCGCGGTACGGGCAAGCAGCTCATCTTTGAGGGCGATGAAGACCGGTGGGAGTTTTTGGAGCTGATGCGCGAGTGCTGCCGCGAGGCGGGCGTGACGGTTATCGCCTGGTGCCTTATGGGCAATCACGTGGATCTGGTACTCTCGGATTATGAGGACACGATGAGCGCGGCGATGCAACGACTGCTTTTGACGTACGCTCGTCGGTTCAATAAACGCACGGGGCGCACGGGCCATCTGTTCCAGAACCGTTTTGACCGGCGCTCGCTCGATACCGACCGTTATCTAATGGCCGCCATTCGCTATGTTCATGCTAATCCGCAGGAGGCGGGTATCGCCCTGATCGAGCGCTATCCGTGGAGCAGCTTTGCCGAGTATCTGCGAGCGTATGACAACGATATGACGAGGGGATTTTCGGACCCTTCTTGTGTGCTCGAGCTCTTTGAGTCTGTCAGGGGGTTTCTGGATTATTCTCTGTCAATGCCCGATGGTTCCGATCCGGTGATTCATGATATGGATGAGACAGAGTGGGAGCGGCGTGCGTTTGCCGACAAGATGGCGAAGCGCCTGGGTGTGCCGCTCAACAAACTCAAGACCGTAGCACCCTCGCGGCGAGACGGAATCATTTTCGCCCTGCACGATGGCGGCTACACGGTGCGCGAGATCGAACGGTATACGGGAATCAGCAAGAGTACCGTCTCTCGTATCGTGCGCGCTTATGCGCGGGTGAATGCTCAGGCTGAGGGCTCGGAATAGAAAATGGCCGAACCACTCTTGTCAAGCGATTCAGCCAACAAAATTCTTAAGATTTGGGACAAATACTACTGATTATTTTGTCCCGTGAGCATGCCGTCGAGGGTGCGCCAGGCGAGCTCGGCGCACTTGACGCGGGCGGGCATGTGCGAGATGTCCTGGAGCTGGGCGGCTTCGTCCAGGTCTTCCAGGTCCTCCTCGGAGAGCTTCTCGCCGCGGATCATGGCGAGGAAGAGCTCTGCCAGGTGGCGAGCTTCCTCGACGGTCTCGCCGGTGATGAGGTCGGCCATGATGTCGGCACTGGCCTGGCTGATGGCGCAGCCGTGACCGGTAAAGGAGGCCTCCTCGATCACGTTGTTCTCGACACGCAGCTGCAAGGTGAGCTCGTCTCCGCAGCTAGGGTTGATGCCGTCGTGCTCGTGCGTGGGAGCATCCATCTCGTACTTATAGTCGGGGTGCGAGTTGTGCTCCATAAATGTGGTGGAGGTGTACAGATTACCCATTGAACGTGCTCCAAACGTGATGCAGGCCGGCGATGAACTTGTCGATGTCGGCCTTGTCGTTGTAGAAGGCTACGCTGGCGCGGCAGCAGGCAAGGTTCTCGACGCCCAGCCAGGTGAGCAGCGGCTGCGCGCAGTGGTGACCGGCGCGGATGCAGACGCCGTCCATGTCCATGATGCTCGCGACATCGTGCGGGTGGATGCCCTTGACATTAAAGCTCACGACGCCGTGGTGGTTATCCCAATAGATGGAGCCGATGATCTGGACAAAGTCGAGCTGCATGAGCTCGCCCATCAGGTAGTGGACGAGTGCCTGCTCGCGGGCCTGGATGTTTTCGTAGCCCACCGTGTTGACGAGGTAGTCGAGGGCGGCGCCTGTGGCGAAGATGCCGGCGGCGTCCTGCGTGCCGGCCTCGAACTTCTCGGGGACGGGAGCCCAGACGGCGTCCTGCTCAGTAGCCGAGTCGATCATCTCACCGCCGGTAAGCATGGGCGGCATGGCGTTGAGCAGGTCCATCTTGCCCCACAGCACGCCGATGCCCATGGGGCCCATGGCCTTGTGCGCACTAAAGGCAAAGAAGTCGGCGCCCAGGTCGGCCACATCGACCGGCATGTGCGGCAGCGACTGCGCGCCGTCGACGACCAGGTAGCCGCCGTACTTGTGCACGAGTTTGCCGAGGTTCTTGACCGGGTTCTCGACGCCCAGCACGTTGGAGACCTGTCCCACGGCTAGGATCTTGGTCTTGGGACCCACCTTGGCAAGAACCTCCTCGGTGGTGAGCTGGCCGGTCTTGGTGGGGTAGAGGTAGACGAGCTTGGCGCCGGTCTCGCGGCAGACCTGCTGCCACGGAATCAGGTTGGAGTGGTGCTCCATGATGGTGATGACGACCTCGTCGCCCGGTTCGAGCACTGTGGGCGCAAAGCTCTTAGCGACCAGGTTGAGCGACTCGCTCGTGTTGCGGGTGAAGACGACCTCGTTGGCCTGTGAGGCGCCGATGAGGTCAGCGATCTGCTGGCGGACCTTCGCGATGGCGTCGGTGGCCTCGACGGACAGCGAGTACAGGCCGCGCAGGGGGTTGGCGTTCATGCGCTGGTAGAAGTCGCGTTCGGCGTCGAGCACACGGGCAGGGCGCTGCGCGGTGGCGGCGCTATCGAGGAAAGCGATCTCGGGGTGCTGCTGGAACAGCGGGAACTGGCCCTTGTAGGGGTTGGTCTCGATGTCCACGGTGGGCCAGCCGCGCGAAGCCTCGTCGCTGGCGTCGAGCTCCATGGGCTCGGGGGCAGTACAGGTGTCGCATTTAACGTGCTCGGTGTCGATCATGCGAGCTCCTCTTCAAAGTTGTCGATCAGGTTGTTGCCTAGGCGGACGACGGCGGCGCGGGTGCGCTCGTCGGTGGCGGAAAGCGCGGCGTCCTCCAGCTTGGCGCGGATGAACAGGTCCTCGGCGGCGTTTTGGTCAAGGCCACGGCAGGCGAGGTAGAACAGCTGCTCGTCGCGGACGTGACCGATGGTGGCGCCGTGGTTGCCGGCGACGTCATCCTCGTCACAGAGAATGACGGGAACGGTCTTGTTGTCGACGCCCTTGTTGACCAAAAGCACCGTCTCGCGTTCGGTGCCGGTTGCACCCTTGCAGCCGTGCACGAGGTCGATGGTGCCACGGTAGACCTTCTTGGACGTGCCGGTCAGCACGCCGTTGGCGTCGATCTCGCACTCGGTCTTGCGACCGCGGTGGCGCAGCTCGTAGTTAAAGTCGCGCACCTGCTCGCGGGCGCCCAGGTAATCGGTATCGATGGTCACCTTGGCGGTGTCGCCCAGCAGGTCGCCGGCAAGGCCGGTGGCGCTGGCGCCGGCACCCAGGACGGTGTGCTGCACGTTGACGCGCGCGCCCTCGTCCAGGAACAGGCCGGTGTCGTCGAGTGCGATCCAGCTGTCGTCGAGTGTCTGCGTGCAGGTCACGTTGACGGTGGCGTACTCGTGGGCGCACACGCGTAGCACGGAGCCCACGACACCCTCGCCGGTAACAGGAGAGTCTAGGGCAATATGCAGGTCGAGCGTTGCCTGCGGGCGAGCGACGATGTCGATGGCGGCGATGGCCGCGGCGGCATCGACACCGCTCACACGCACGGTAACCGTGGCGTGCTGGTATGCGGGCACATCGATGACGATGCGCTTGGTAGCGTGCTCGGCCAAGTAGGCGTAGGCAGCCTCGCCCATGCCGGTTTCGAAGGCTTCAGCAGGGGAGAGCTCCTCCTCGAGCTTGATGGCGCCGGCCTGGTAGACGGAGGTGGCGGGCACGTCGAGCTCGGTCTCGGGCGTGATGCGGGCGCGGTCGGCGGCATCACCGGGGGCGGAGGCGCGGCGCTCGGGGAAGCGCTCGGCCATGGCGTTCATGGCGGTGCCAAACGCGTCGGCAGCGCCGGCAAACTGCTCGTCCAAGCCTTCGACCTCAACGGCCTCGGCGGGAGCGGCGGCAAGCTCGTCCGAAAGCTCAAGCTTGGTCTGGTTCATCTTGAGCCAGCCCCAAGTGGCAGCCGGCATCGCGTTGACCTGCTCGAGTGTGGTAGCAGCGGCGTTGGTTTCCTGTTTCATTATCCGATCGCTCCTTCCATCTCGAGCTTGATCAGGTTGTTCATCTCGACGGCGTACTCCAGCGGCAGCTCCTTGGAGACCGGGTTGGCAAAGCCGTTGACGATCATGGTGCGGGCCTCTTCCTCCGAGATGCCGCGGCTCATCAGGTAGAACACCTTGTCGTCGCCGATGCGGCCGATGGTGGCCTCGTGGCCGATGTCGACGTTCTTGGCGCGGATGTCCATGGCGGGGATGGTGTCGGAGCGGCTCTGGTCGTCGAGCATGAGCGACTGGCAGCTCACGGTTGCCTTGGAACCCTCGGCCTTGGGCGTGGCCACGATGGAGCTGCGGAAGGTCTGAATGCCGCCGCTCTTGGAGATGCCCTTGGTCTCGACGGTTGCCGAGGTCTCGGGGGCGTTGAGCACGACCTTACAACCGGTATCGAGGTTCTGCCCGGCGCCGGCAAAGGTGATGCCGGTAAAGCTCGACCGGGCGCGGCGGCCGTTGAGCACACTCATGGGGTAGAGGTAGCCCACGTGGCTGCCGAAGGAGCCACTGATCCACTCTATGTCGCCATCCTCGTCCACGCGCGCACGCTTGGTGTTGAGGTTGTACATGTTTTTGGACCAGTTCTCGATGGTCGAGTAGCGCAGGTGCGCACGCTTGCCCACAAAGAGCTCGACGGCGCCGGCGTGGAGGTTGGCAACGTTGTACTTGGGCGCGGAGCAACCCTCGATGAAGTGCAGGTCGGCGTCGTCCTCGACGATGATGAGCGTGTGCTCAAACTGGCCGGCGCCCTTGGCGTTAAGGCGGAAGTAGCTCTGCAGCGGGAAGTCCAACTTGGTGCCCTTGGGCACGTAGACAAACGAGCCGCCCGACCATACGGCGCCGTGCAGGGCCGCAAACTTGTGGTCGGTGGGCGGGATGAGCGTCATAAACTTCTCGTGGATGAGCGGCTCCCACTGCGGGTCGTGCAGGGCCTCCTCGATGCCGGAATAGACGATACCCATCTTGGACGCGGTGTCCTGCATGTTGTGGTAGACCAGCTCGGAGTCGTACTGCGCGCCGACGCCCGCCAGGTAGCTGCGCTCGGCCTCGGGGATGCCCAGGCGCTCAAAGGTGTTCTTGATGTCGTCGGGCACCGACTCCCAGTCGTGCTTTTGGTCGGTGTTGGGCTTGACGTAGGTGACGATGTTGTCCATGTCCAGGCCCTCGATGGAGGGGCCCCACGTCGGATCGGGGAAGCAGTTGAAGATCTCGAGGGACTTGAGGCGCAGGTCGAGCATCCACTGCGGTTCGTCCTTCTTGGCGCTGATCTCGCGCACGATGTCGGGCGTGATGCCGGCGTCGAGGCGCTCGAATCCCTCCTCGCCATAGGTGAAGTCGTAGAGGCTGCGGTCGATGTCCGCGACCTCGGTGCGGTTCTTGGTCATTACGTCGCCCCTTTACGCCTGCTGCTCGGCAGCGGTGGCCTCGGCCTGGGCGCGCTGCTCGGCGGCCTCGCGCTCGAAGGTCTCAAAGCCGTTCTTGTCGATCCAGGGGATGAGCGAGGCGTCGTCCTCGCGCACGATGTGACCCTTGACCATAACGTGGACGCGGTCGACATCAAGGTGCTCCAGGATGCGCGTGTTGTGCGTGATGATGAGCATGGAGCCGTCGCAGCTCTTGCGGTAGGCGTCCATGCCGTGGCTGACGGTGGAAAGCGCGTCGACGTCCAGGCCGGAGTCGGTCTCGTCTAGGATGGCGAGCTTGGGCTGCAGCAGCAGAAGCTGGAGCATCTCGACCTTCTTTTTCTCGCCGCCCGAGAAGCCCACGCCCAGCTCACGGTTGAGGTAGGAGGTATCCATGTTAAGCTCGGCCGCGAGCTCCTTGACGCGACGTCGGAACTCCTTGCCCTTCATCTCCAGGCCGGGGCGGCCGGCGATGCTGGCGCGCAAAAAGCTCGACAGCGGCACGCCCGGGATCTCGACCGGGGCCTGGAAGCTCAGAAACAGGCCGGCGCGCGAACGCTTGTCGGTGGTGAGCTCGGTGATGTCCTGGCCGTCAAAGACGATACGTCCGTCGTTGACCGTGTAGACGGGGTCGCCCATGACCAGGTGGCCGAGGGTGGACTTGCCGGCGCCGTTGGGGCCCATCAGCACGTGGGTCTCGCCGGCGGCGACGTTGAGGTTGACGTTGTGGAGGATGGTCTTCTCGTCCACGGAGGCGGTCAGACCTTCGATGGAAAGCAGCGGATTTGCGCTCATGCTGTCCCTCTCTGTATATGGTGTACTCATAGGTGTGCTAAACCCTAGGAATCTTCTCGGAATAAAGTTACTATGGGTTCGGCGTTAGTCAAGGGAAAAACCCGACTAATCCACTCGACTTTTCAAATTCTGGGACAAAATAACCTGTTGTGTTTGTCCCACTTACTTAAGATTTGGGACAAACAAACCTGGTTATGTTGTCCCAGATGCGATGGGAGGGTAGGTATGCTCATTTCTTCCAAGGGCCGCTATGCCCTCCGACTGATGATCTATATCGCGGCGCTGGGCGACGCCGAGGGCAAGATTGCCCTGCGCGAGGTCGCCGACCGCGAACATATCTCGCAAAAGTATTTGGAGCAGCTGGTTCGTCCGCTTATGAAGGCGGGCCTGCTTAAGAGCGTGCGCGGCAAGGGCGGCGGCTACATGATGGCCAAGGATCCCTCCGAGGTGCGTGCTGGCGACATCCTGCGCGCCGTCGAGGGCAGCACGGCTCCGGTGGCGTGCGATGGCATCGACAACAGCTGCGCCCGCAGCGATCTCTGCTCGACCGTCAAATTCTGGCGCGGTCTGGACGACGTGATCGAAAAGTACGTCGACGGCGTGACGTTGGCCGACCTTGCTGCCGTCCCCGAGATCAACTTCGACATTAAGCTGTAGGTTGAGCGCAATTCCTTAAGATTTCGCGGAGGGTTGTTGCCGTTTACCGAGGGGTTGTTGTGCAACAACGGGCGAGCTGCAATACTTATTTCTATCTTTGCAAACTGCACTTTAACTACACCAATGCAGGGAGGATCTTATGCAGCCCAAGCATTCTGCTATTGTCGCGGGCCTGACGCTGGCGCTTTCGTTTGGCGCCGTTACCGCACCCGCACCCGCTGCCGCCGAGGAGCCCACACCGGGCGTTGCCTCGGATGCGACCGATATCGATAAGGGTCTCTATACCCAGCAGTCCTTCTCGGGCGTGCTGAGGTCGGTCCAGGGCGTTTCGTTTGTTAACGTGACCCCCGAGATGAAGTACTTTACCAAGTACGAGAGCCATGGCAACTATAACCAGGGCTTTTCGTATGGCGACGGCTATAACGCGCTGGGTTATTACCAGTTCGACCGTCGATGGTCGCTCATTCCGTTTATGAAGCAGGCCTACAACTACAACCCCGAAAAATACAGCATGCTCAAGGATGCGATTGATCGCGGCAGCGAGATTTCCAACACGAGCAATGCCATGTACGAGAACGGCCAGCTCACCGAGTTGGGCCGTATTGCGCAGGAGGCTTTCCAAGGTGCTTATAACACCGACCCTGTTGAGTTCTCGGCTCTGCAGGATGCGTATGCGTACAACTCGTACTATGCGGTGACCGAGGCGTGGCTCAAGAGCGGCCTGGGCATTGATATTTCGGGCCGTGCCGATTGCGTTAAGGGCATGGTGTGGAGCATCACCAACATGTGCGGCACCGGTGGTTGCAGGGACTTCTTCCGTTGGGCAAACCTTTCTAACAGTATGACTGATCGCGAGTTTGTGACGGCGCTTTCCAACAGTGTGGTCAATAACGTGGCGACCAAGTATTCGAGCCAGCCCCAGTATCATGAGGGCTGGAAGAACCGCTACCGCAACGAGCTGAAGGACTGTTTGGTTTATATCTCCGAGGACGAGGCCGCTGCCGCTGCGACGCCCGTGCAGCCCGAACCTACGCCGGCGCCCTCGCCGACGCCTGATTCGAATGACGACTCGAGCGACGATGCCAACGATGACAGGATGGATGCGCCCTCGACCGGTGCTGACGGTGATGGCTCTGCTGGTGGCACTACCAACAACGGCTCTACCTCGAACGGCTCCGTTTCGAACGGCTCTGCTGCGGGCGATTCGTCTTCAAGCTCTGCAGGCAATACGGACAGCGACGCTTCTGGTTCGACCGGCGCTGGCACCTCTAACTCATCCACCGGCTCGAGCGATTCGTCCGTTGGCACCGGCTCTAACAACGGCTCCGGCTCTGACGCAACCCCTGGTTCCGATGCTTCCAAGGATGACTCGAATAAGGCGCCGGACGTTCCCGTTGCTTCGCCGGACAAGAAGCCTTCTTTCTCCGAGCAGCTTGGTTCTACGCTGGGCTCTTCGCTGATGGCTGGCGTCAATAACGGCTCGACCCAGAACAAGGGCAACTCTGATCAGGTTTCCACGGAAAAGATCGAAGCCGCAAAGGGCGACTCCAAGGACAAGGCTTCCGAGAAGACCGAATCCGATAAGGGTTCTAGCTCTGAGGAGAAGAGCGACAAGTCCGAACAGAAGAAGGGCGAGGATAAGAAGTCTGAATCTGAGGAGAAGGACAAGAGCAAGGCCGAGGGCGAAAAGAAACAGTCCGAAGACGACGACAAGAGCGGTGCTGACAACCAGGTCCAAGAGCAAAATGACTCCAAAACGGTGACCACCACGACCACGACGACTACAACGACTAAGTCCTCGGGCGGCAACATGCCCAAGACGGGCGACTTGATTGTGATGGCGAGCCTTGCCAGTGCAAGCTTGGCCACACTGGGCGCTACGTCTATCGTAAGTGGTAAGCATAAGCTCGATCAGCAGAAGAAGGCTTCTGGGGAGGACGGCTTGGAGGAGTAATCTTCCAGATCGTTTTCTATAAGAGTTTGAGACGGGGTCCGGTGCGGCGGCATCGGGCCCCGTTTTTGTTGTGCAACGATTTGTTATGCCCCCTCGGGGGTCTGTTGCTACCGTTGCCCGAAACGTTTGCATGTCGATATTGTTGCGCTCTACCCGCTCGCTACAATGGGCATCGTGCTGCGTTAGAAGGAGAGTTTACGGTGTCTGAACAGGCGAATTATGGTGTTGCTCATGCGTTTGGCGCACGGTTGCTTAGTTATGCGGATAACGCAGCTCTGCCGGTTGATGTACACGACTTTTCCGATGCAATCAATCGGTGTTTACTCGTCGATAAGACTATGTTTATTGCCGATATATTGGACAGCGAAGCGCCTGTTGCGCTTTGTTGTCGGCCCAAGGGTTTTGGCAAGAGCATGAACCTATCGATGCTCAAATGCTATTTGGAACGACCTGATCACCGGCGGCCGGACCGAAGTCCGTTCGTCGGCACCCAGATTTGGCAGGCGGGTGGCGGTCGCTATCGTGATGAGTACGCGCGCTATCCGGTCATCATGCTCGACTTTTCAGCTGCCGCTGTGAGGCGCGACGCTGATGCTGCGGCGGCTATTCGCAGCGCTGTCGCGCACGAGTGCGCTCGATTGCTGCCGCTGTTTGCCGCGCCTGATTTGTCAAGACGTGAGGTTCGTCTTATCGAGAGGGCGGCGCGTGGGGTGGCCAGCGATAAGGAGATCGATGCGGCGATTAGCGTGCTTATTAAGCTGCTCCAGACAGCTTTCGATGAGCAGGTTGTTCTTCTGATAGACGACTACGACGTGGTATGTCCAAAGCGCTTGGACGCCAAGGACGACGGTAGCGTGGATTCCCTAGAGTCGCTCAGCCGAATGTTGTTCGACACCATTGCCGACGCCGGCGACTCGTTGCGATTGACGTGTCTTATGGGCGAGCGCCCCGGTCCCGCCGAGTTTGCGTTGTCCCAACGTGGGGTTTCCTACCGATCGGCGACGCCGCTGTCGAGTTGGTGTGATCGATGGTTCGGTCTTTCGGACGATGAAGTCCAGGTGCTGTTGGATCGCATCGGTCGCAACGGCTGTCTGGATGACGCGCGTGAGTGGCTCGAGGGCTATCTGTTTGGTGGTTTTTATTGCTCGATCCCGGAGCGCGTGGTGGACTACGCATATCGCGGTTGCGTCGCGCCCGTTCGGGCAGATCTGTATGGTTACGTCGACCGTCTGAGCGCATGCGTCGGTGACTGGAATCTCATGCGCCTGTCCGCATTGTTCGATTTGCTTGAGCCGCATGGGTTTATTGAGGCGCCAGTGCATGTGCATGCCGAGGTGGCCGATGTCGCCAAGCCCGAAGATATCTGGACAGCGCTGTATCTGTCTGGATTTCTTACGACGGACATGACGGGGCATTCGGAGGACGGCGCGTGCCTTCGTTCCCTGCGTCTGCCTAACAACGAAGTGCGTCAGGCGCTCCGTCTTGTAATTCTGGAATGGTTTGAGTGTGCCGTTGAGGACGTTGGAGTTATCGACTCGTTCCATGACGGGCTGTGTCGAGGAGACGAGGACACTGTAAAGCAAGCTTTGAGCTGTGCTATCGGCGATCTGGGCATCGATGTGGGCCAATCAGATATGCCGACAGCCTATCATCTGGCGCTGCAGGGGCTTTGCTTTGGACTGCCCGGCTATTGCAATCCCAGCTCCAAGCGAAGTGGCGTCTCGGATCGCTGGGATATCCAGGTGATTCCCACCGGTCGGGTGTTTGACGTGGCCGACACGCTCGGCATGCTCGATGAGCGACCGCTCATTACGATCAACATGTTGTACGACCCTGGCGTCGATGCCCTGGGCCTGGAACTGTTAGCGGTTCAGGCGCTGCTCGACATAGAGCGCGACGGCATTGATGATATCCGCGTGCCACGCCCCGCCGTCGGGCGCATGCGCTGGGGCTTTGGTTTTGACGGTCAGCGTTTGTCCGTGGTGTGCCAACGACTGTAGCGGCGGGCGAAAGCCCTTTACTGTTCTGCGTCCTTCATGGGCGGCATGGGTTTCCAGTTGGGATCCTTAACGATCTTGCGGGCGTCCTTCATGCCACGGCGCAGCGCCGGAATGCCGGTCTTAAAGCATTTGTCGACTGCTGCCAGACGAATGAACTCCTTGCAGAAGGTCGCGGCATTGCCCAGACGGAACAGCACGGGGTGGTAGTCGCCGTAGATCTGCATGTAGCGTGCCAGATAACCGCGGTTGCGCATGATGTAGTAGCGGTTGGTGTCGCTCGTGGAGTTGAGCTGGCGCTTGCCGGCGATATCCCAGTTGGAGACGGCGCGGGCGCGCTTGAGCACCACGTCGGCAACCACGGCGGCGGGGAAGTGCTGGCTGGCCACGTAGCCGTAGCAGGCATCGTCGCCGTAGATAAAGAAGCGCGCGTCGGGCAGGCCAATCTTGTCGACCACGCGGCGCGAGAACATGCCGCCCTCAAAGCACAGTTGGTTCATGGTGCGGTAGCCCTCGGGACCCAGATCCCACTTGGCGATGGGGTTAGGGATGCCGAGCGAAAGGATGAGCTGGTACTGCCAAAAGAAAGCGCCGCCGTCAAAGTCCAGGCGCGATCCCTGGATAACGTCGTAGCGGTCGGTCCACTTGGCAAGACGCTCGATGCCTTCGGGGATGACGAGCACGTCGTCGTCCATGACCCAGAACCACTGGGCGCCCAGGTCGTATGCGCATTTAGTGCCGGCGGAGAAGCCGCCCGCACCGCCGCCGTTTTCGAGCTGCGGGGCGTAGATGACGCGGTCGGTGCCGCCCTGTGCGTCGGGCTGCTCGGTGTCGATACCCCACAGGTTGGCGAGGCGCTCGTTAAATGCGGTGCACATGGCCTCGGTCTCGCGCGAATTCTCGTTATCGACAATCACGATGCGCCAGGGCGTTGCCGTGAGCTCGGTCATGGAGTCGAACAAGTTGGCCAGGAGTTCCTGGCGCTTGTACGTAACGACGACAATGGCGAGCTTATCGATGGGAGCGGGAAGGGTTGAAGGCATGGGGCAATATATCCTTTCACGCGCGGCGGGCGAGCGCTGCGCGGAAGCTATCGAATACGTCCTTGGGACTGTTCTATTGTAAAGGCTCACCGCACCTTGTCGGCAAGCTTTGAATAAAACGCAG
Source organism: Collinsella sp. AM13-34 (assembly GCF_003473055.1). Taxonomy (NCBI): domain Bacteria; kingdom Bacillati; phylum Actinomycetota; class Coriobacteriia; order Coriobacteriales; family Coriobacteriaceae; genus Collinsella; species Collinsella sp. AM13-34. The sequence goes on from NZ_QRLE01000016.1 coordinate 26,836, forward strand.
GAACCTGCCACGGGCGAGGTGACTGCTATACGTAACATTGATGTGCTGATTACTGCTTGAGAGCACGAGCGTTTCAGCGACCGCGATTAAGTGCAAGGCTTCGATGGGTGTGTTGCGTGCGGCTTTGGGCTGCATGACGTCCTTTCGTATCGGTTTGCCTCTGCGAGCTCCATAGATTATATAAACGCCCGCTGGCGCGCTGACCCTTTGATACCATGAAACGACAGGTATTTCCTAAGGAGCACATTTGTCTACTAACGTCTCTGGCAGCCCTGTTCTGTCGCTGCTTATTCCCATTTACAATGTTCAGCGCTACCTGCGCGAGTGTCTCGATTCCGCCCTGGCACAGACGCTCAAGGATATTGAGATCATCTGCATTAACGACGGGTCGACCGACAACTCGCCGGCGATTATTCGCGAGTATATGGAGCGCGATAGGCGCGTCAAGATGATCGACAAGGCCAACAGCGGCTACGGCGACTCGATGAACCACGGTCTGGAGATGGCGCGTGGCAAGTACGTTGGCATCTTGGAGTCCGATGACTTTATGGCGTCCGACGCACTCGAAAAGCTTGTCTCGGCCGCCGATAGCAATAATGCCGACTTTGCGAAGGCGAACTTTGATTTCTACTGGTCTAAGCCCGAGGAACGCCGTTCGCTGCACGAGATGTTTAGACCTCAGGATTGTGGCAAGCCGGTGCACCCGAGCGATACGACGCAGTTCTTTAAGCAAAAGCCGTCGATTTGGTCGGCCGTGTACCGTCGCGATTTTCTTGAGCGCAACGGCATTAAGTTCCTGCCGACTCCGGGGGCATCCTTTCAGGACACGTCATTTGCCTTTAAGGTGATCGCGTGTGCCGAAAAGGCTATTTACCTGCATGATGCCGTGTTGTCGTATCGCCAGGACAACGAGAATTCCTCGGTCAATTCTTCGGCTAAGGTCTTTTGCGTCAATACCGAGTATGCCGAGATTGAGCGTTGGATTCGAGAGGATTATGCCCGTGACCACGCAAGTGATGACGTCGCGCGCATGCTCAAGTTCAATCAGCTCATTAAGTACGATTCGTACATGTGGAACTACGTGCGTCTAGCGCCTAAGTTCTATAAGGAGTTCCTGGTTCAGATGGCCAAGGAGTTCCAAGCGGCCTTGGACGCGGGGGAGTTTTCGCTTGACGATCTCAAGCCGTGGAAGCGCGCAAATCTCGCTGCCATCCTCAAAGATCCTGAGGGCTGGGTTGACGAGCATCCGAGTTTTGCGACGGATGGTGCCTTGGGGCGTGCTAAGTATTACGCCTCGGTTGGAGGCCCAGGTGTGGTTGCTGCCTTCCTCATCGAATCGCTGAGGGGGTAGGTCGACATGGGAGAGACTTTGACCCCCAAAGCGACCATTGTCGTTCCCGTCTACAATTCGTCGCGCTCCATTCAGCGATGCCTTGATTCGCTGTTGGTCCAGTCTGAGTGTTCGATTCAGGTTGTCTGCGTCAACGACGGTTCGACTGATGATTCGTTGAACGTGTTGCGCCAGATCGCGCAGGCCGACGATCGCGTACTGGTGATTGACCAGGAAAACGCGGGCGTTTCGTGTGCTCGAAATGCCGGTATCGATGTCGCCGAGGGCGAGACCGTCTTTTTTGTGGACGCCGACGATTACATCGATGCCCAGACGGTCGAGCGCGTGTTGCATGCCATGGAGTCTGCGGATGCCGAGGCCGCCGTTTTTGGCGGCGTCTGTGAACCTGCCGATGCTGCCCCCAAACGCGTCCAGCAACTCATGAGCCCCAAAGCTGGTACCTTCGGCGCCCGCGATCCCCAACTGCTGTTCCATTCGAATGCGCAGCCCTATGCCTGCCGTGCGGCTTTTTCGCGCGAGCTGCTCAATCGCGAAGGCATTCGCTTCGCCCCCGGTTTGGCTTTGGGCGAGGACGTCGTCTTCCAATTTGCGGCCTATGCGCTTGCCCGCAGGACCGTCGTCATGCCGGACAAGTTCTACCACTACGTGATGGAGAGCGAATCGGCGACGCACGAGTTCAACAGTGCCGAGGCGCGCGCCAAAAAGCTTGACGCCCACATGAGGATGCTCGAGGAGGTCTTGGAGGACTGGGCGGCCTACGGTCTTTTGGACCTGTGTCCCGGCGAGCTGATAACTTGGTTTTTGGACCTAATTGTGTTCGACCTGGCGCGCTTGGATGCCGATGACTTCCATCGCGTGGCGGCTCGCGTCAACATGGACCTCGCGACGTTTTTGGGAACGAAGTGGGCGGATATGCCCGCTAAGGGCGCCGTTCGCCGTGTTGCCCACAAGCTCGTTGCGGCGACCTCGGGTGTTTCGATGGCAGATGCCACGCTGTTCTATCTTTCGACTCGTGGTCTCAAAGCCTGCCTGGAGCGCTTTATCTAATTCCAAGCGCTGCCGCCCGCCGCAACTCGGCTGCTAAAATAACCCTGTTACACGCTATTCAACAGGAGGTTCTCTTGCAGAACTCTGATACCCCTAAAGTTTCGCTGCTTGTCCCCATTTGCAATGTCGAGCGCTATCTGCGCGAGTGCCTCGATTCCGCCGTGGCGCAGACGCTCAAGGACATCGAGATCCTCTGTATCAACGACGGCTCCACCGATAGCTCGCCGGATATCATCCGCGAGTACATGGAGCGCGACCCCCGTGTAAAGATGATCGATAAAGCCAACAGCGGCTACGGCGACTCGATGAACCGCGGCCTGGAGATGGCTCGCGGCGAGTACGTGGGCATCCTTGAGTCCGACGACTTTATGTTTAAGGACTCGCTCCAAAAGCTGGTCGCCAAGGCCGATGCTGAACATGCCGATGTGGTAAAGGGCGACTTTTACCTGTATTGGTCCACGCCCAGCGAACGCCGTGAGCTGTTTGGGATCATCGACGAGCATATGACGGGCGCCGCTTATCGCCCCGTCGATCGCCCGGGCATTTTCTACCGCAAACCTTCCATTTGGTCGGCTATCTATCGGCGCGAGTTCCTCAACGACAATCAGATTCGGTTCCTTCCCACGCCGGGTGCTTCGTATCAGGATGCGGGTTTTAACTTTAAGGTCTGGGCATGCGCCGAGCGTGCCGCGTTTATTGCGGACCCCATTTTGTGCTATCGCCAAGACAACGAGAAGAGCTCAGTTAATTCGCCCAACAAGGTGTTTTGCGTGTGCGACGAATATGCTGAGATGCAACGTTTTTTGGACGAGCGTCCCGAGCTCAAGGCTCAGCTTCAGGGCATTTTAATGCGCATGAAGGTCGATACGTACCGTTGGAATGATGAGCGCCTGGTCGATGAGTTGCGCGAGCAGTTTTGGGAGAAGGCCTCTCCCGAGCTCAAGTCCGATTGGGATGCCGGTCGCTTTGACCTGTCGCTGTTCGATCCGCGTGGCGAGACCGACTTGCGCCTGATGGTCAAGTCGCCCCGCGCCTATATCGATTCGCGCTTTGGCTTTAAAAAGCCGGGCAAGATCAATACGTTTAAGCACTACTTTAAGATTGGCGGGCTGCCGCTGGTCTGGCGCGTGCTGACGTATCAGCGCACCTACGGTGATAATCCGCACCCCGATGACGTTCCGGTCGCACAGTAGGAGCACTTGACTATGGCTACCCCCAAGATTTCCGTTGTCGTTCCCATCTATAACGTGGAGGAGTGCCTGGCCTGGTGCCTGGACTCCCTGCTTGCGCAGGACATGCCCGATTGGGAAGGCGTGCTGGTCAACGACGGCTCGCCGGACGGCTCGCGCGATATTGCGGCTACCTATTGCGAAAAGGACGCGCGCTTTACGCTGGTCGATAAGGAGAACGGCGGCCTGTCGAGTGCGCGTAATGCAGGCATCGCCGCGTCCACGGCGTCCATCGTTGCGTTCTTGGATTCCGATGACCGGTTTACGCCCGATGCATGCCGCGTGATCGTCGATGCCTTTGAGCGCGAGGACTGCGACGTTTTGACGTTTGGAGCGAACCCGTATCCGCTGGAAGCGGGGTATCCGTGGCTTAACTATGTGCTGAGTCCTCGCAACGTGTCGTTTGAGGGTTATAGCTCCGACCTGCTGTTTAAGGAAGCATCTCGCCCGTTTGCGTGGCGCACTGCCTGCAAGCGCGCGTTCTTGTTGGACAACGGGATTGTGTTTGATGAGAACGTCAAGTATGGCGAGGATCAGGTCTTTGACTTTGCCGTGTATGGTCGCTCGCGCAAAACCGCGCTTATCTCCAACAAACTGTATGACTACCGCGTGGCGCGCAATGGTTCTCTCATGGACACCATGCGCTATGACGACGAGACGCGCCTGTTGGAGCACGTGAAGATATACTCCGCGGTACTGAATGATTGGCACCGCGATGGGCTTGATGCCAAGCATGCGGACGACCTGGCATATTTCCTGTGCGATCTGGTGCTGTACGATGCGCTCAGGTTGCTGGGTTTGGACTGCGGCAAGGTGTTTGCCGCCGTTGCCACGGCGCTTGCCGGTTCTGCCGTGGGCAGCGATGCTGCGCTCGCACAATGCGCTCCTTCTGTTGCCGCTATGGTGCGTGCGGCGCTTACCAGCAAGGCCCCCAATGCCCGTGAATGCAAAAAGCTCATGTTCGATTACGACGTCTTGAGGTTTGGGCGTCTGGGTGCCTGCAAGCGCATGGCAGCGAACGCCCTGGGAAAGCGAGAAGTGTAGATGAGTATCAAGCGTTTGGCACTTTGCCGCAGTCAGGGCCGTCTGTTTGTGCTGCTTCGTTTTGCCGGTCAGGATGTCGCCGCGCTTATTGAGCGGGAGGGTTCTCAAGCGTTTGCCCATGCGACGACGAGCGGTTCTTCTGTGCCGTCGCTGGCGTTCCCGGTCGATCATGGCCGTGTACTGGCACTTTGCCCTTCCGTTTCCGATTACGAGCGCGAGCTCGCCGTCTTGGTGCTTCCGTTTTTGGATGGCTCGTCGATGGATGTCGTTTTTGCATCCGGTGGCCAAAGGTTGGGCTCCATTCGCCTCGATAGCCGCGTGGCCAAGCTGGAATCCAAGATTAACTACAAAGCAAAGCCTGCGCTGTGTGCGCTTATCCGCGATGCGCAGCGTGGCGAATGTTGCGGTCGCTACGATATCGATGCCATTCGCTATTTGCCAGCCGACGCCGGCGCGGTGTGGCGCTATGAGGTTACCTGGGCGGGAGACCTCCAGTGCGCACCTGAGCTCCAGATCTTCGATACGCATATGAATGCCATCGATGTCACCGTGCATGTGTTTGAATCGCAGGTCGATGTTCCCCAGCGCAACGGTTGCCGCGTCAATAAAACGTATCTGAGCGTAGAGATGCCTCAGGATATACGAGATTTTGTCGCGATCGTGAGCGATCCCACAGAGCGGATCCAGAGCGGGTTTTGCGCCATGGATGGTCGCCTGTACAACGACATGGTCGACGACAGCTGGAACCGCATGAAGGACGCGCGCGCAGACGACGCAGCTTATCGACGTTGGTTTGAGCAGCATCGCGCAAAGCCGGGCGATTTGGCGTGCCAGCGTGTCGCTTCGGCGGCCTTTGCCTATAGGCCGCTCGTGAGCATTGTGGTGCCGTGCTACAAGACTGATCGGGTCTACCTGCGCGAGCTGCTGGATTCGGTGCTAGCCCAGAGCTATGGCAACTGGGAATTGCTGCTGATGGACGCCTCACCCGAATGGGATGCGGTGGCCGACCTTGCGGCGGACGCCAATGACGAGCGCGTTCGCCGCATCGAGCTTCCCGGCAACGGCGGCATTGTGGTCAACACCAACGCTGGTATTGAGCAAGCGACGGGCGACTACATCGCGTTCTTGGACCACGATGACATCCTGGAACCGGACGCGTTATTCCGCTATGTTGTCGCGCTGAACAAGGCTGCCGAGGACGAGCGTCCCCAGGTCCTGTTCTGCGACGAGGACATGTTCCAGAAAACGGGGGAGTGGGGTCAGCCGGTCTTTAAGACGCAGCTCAACGTCGACCTGCTCTATAGCCATAACTGCGTGACGCATTTCTTGATGGTGGAGAAGGCGCTCATCGATCGTATTGGCATGTCGCCTGAAGATGTCGCGGGCGCCCAGGATTACGACCTTACGCTTCGCTGTCTTGCGGCGGGCGCGCGGTTTGAGCATGTTGCGCACGTGCTGTATCACTGGCGCGTACATCCGGGATCGACCGCCGATGGCTCTGCCGATAGCAAGCCGTATGCTATTGAAGCCGGGCGCCTTGCGCTCCAGCGCTACTTTAACGCGCAGGGCATTTGCGGAACGGTCGAGGAGACCGAGACGCCTTTTGTCTACCGCATGCGCTATGCGCTGCCAGAGCCTGCGCCGCTGGTGAGCATTGTGATTCCCACCAAGGATCACATTGAGACGCTCGACGCCTGTGTAATGTCGATCGCCCAGAGAGTCACGTATGCCAATTACGAGATTGTCTTGGTGGAGAACAACAGCGAAGCCCCGGAGACGTTTGCGTATTACGAAACCCTGCCGGAACGCGTGGCTGCAGCATCTGAAGGCAAGGGCATCGCGCGCGTTGTGTACTGGCCGGGCGAGTTCAATTACTCCCAGATCATCAACTTTGGTGTTGAGCACGCCAAGGGCGACTACCTGCTGCTGCTCAACAACGATACCGAGGTCATAAGCCCCGATTTTATCGAAGAGATGATGGGCTATCTGCAGCGTCCCGATGCGGGCGTGGTGGGCGCCAAACTCTACTTTGCCGATCATCTGGTGCAGCATGCCGGCATTTTGGTTGGCGTGCGTGGCGCACTTGCCCATGCCAACCAGGACTTTTCGGCAAAGCGCGAGGGCTATCTTGCCCGCGCTGTGCGCCCGGGCAACTTTAGCGCCGTAACGGGCGCCTGTCAGATGGTGCGACGCGACGTATTTGCGCAGGTCGGAGGCTATAACGAGGAATTCGCCGTCGGCTTTAACGACGCAGACTTTTGCCTGCGCGTGTGGGAGGCGGGCTACCGTACCGTCTTTACACCCTATGCCGAGCTGTACCACTACGAGTTCACCTCGCGCGGCAGGGAAGAGGCCAACGAGGAAAAGCTGCGCCGCTGGAAGCGCGAGCAAGCGCTGTTCATGCAGCGCTGGCCTGAGTTTTTCTTGACGGGCGATCCATGGTTGGGGCCGAACTTATCCGCTGAGAGCGAGTATTTCTCGTATTAAGTCAATGGTTTTTAGGAAGTCCTAAACTTTCTTTCGGTATGAGCTTGGAAGAAAGCAATGTTGGACTATTTACTAAGACAAATTACGAAAGCTCGATATTTCCGCGATAAGATTATACAGGTTTATATAACTCGATATTATCCGATATGGTCTACGATAAAAATTTAAGCAATGATTGACCGTTAATCGATTTCCTAGAAAGGCAAACAAGTGGAGGTAGCGCTCTCTATGGGTGATAGTTTTGTCGCGACTGGTTTGACCATAGAGGACAATCTTCTGTCGAGAGCCGCTAAGGCCACTAAGGGCTATGCCTATCTGGTGCAACTGGTCGGTTATTCCATTTGGCAGCGCGCCAATTTGCATCGTGCCAAAAGTGCCATCGTGAGTGAGCGCGATGTTGCCGAAGGTATTGCGCTGGCAGAAGCTCGTTTTCACGATGTTGTTCACGAGCCCGCGATTTCTGGACTGGGGCATAACGATATCAAATACCTTTTGGCGATGTGCGAGGATAATCAACAGTTTAAATCAGCCGAGATTGCTAAGCGCATGGGTAAAAAGACCAATGAGGTCAGCTCCATTAGGGCAAAATTGCACAAAGAGAGGTTATTCAGGCGTCACAGAGAGGCTACGTGCAGTTTGCCGTGCCGGACCTAGATATCTATCTGCGAGAGAATGTCGAGAAGATTCTCGAACGGTTCTAAATCGGAGAGAGGGCGGCGTCACCATCTTTAAGACTGCTGCCAGCGTCGATTGTCATATCGGGTTTTTCTGGGGCGACAATCCCCGTGATAATAGAGATGTGGCATTCATCGTCGCCCGCTAATCAGATTTTGTCTATCTATAGCATTGCGTGTTTAAATTCGCAGCAACAAAGATACCATTTACAAAGAGTGAGGGCTATCTTGCCCGCGCCGTGCACCCGGGCAACTTTAGCGTCGTAACGGGCGCCTGTCAGATGGTTCGACGCGACGTATTTGAGCAAGTCGGAGGCTATAACGAGAAATTCGCCGTCGGTTTTAAGGACACAGACTTTTGCCTGCGCGTGTGGAAGGCGGGCTACCGCACCATCTTTACGCCGTATGCCGAGCTGTACCACTACGTGTTCAACTCGTACGGCAGGGAAGAGGCCAACGAAGAAAAGCTGCGCCGCTGGAAGTGCGAGCAGGCTCTCTTTATGCAACGCTGGCCCGAGTACTTTGTTGGCAAGGATCCATGGCTTAACTCAAACCTCAGCTCAGAAAGCGGGTACTTTGCGCTTTAGATTGCTGAAATGTCCTTCGGGAGTTGGCCGTCTGTTGATATGAAAGACATTGAGAAATAGGGGGGCTAACGAGCCTGTAACGGTGACGAGTCGTTAGCCCTTTGGGCTAGTCTTTTACAATAATCAATGGATCTATTAGGTTAACAAAGTGTTTTTCAAATTGTGTCTTATCATTTTGCGAGGAATAGTAGTCTTCAACGCTATCAAGTAGCTCAGTGATTAGGTCACAAATGGGTAATTCGATAATTGGATTGCCATCGTCTATATTAATCGCTAAGGCCCTTCCGTCTCCAAAGTCTGAATTGATTAGCCGGAAGTTGACTTCGTGCCCAGATTTCAAATTTAGATCCAAATTTCCGCTGTGAACAATTGAGCAACGTATTTTATAGATGAACTTTCCGAAATCATTTCCGTTTAGCATACTTTGGTCATGAATAAAAGCTGAAGTGTCAACAAATTGGTTGATCCAACGGCTGTACCGATCTCCTACTGTTTTTTCGTTTGGATACTCGACTTGAGCGCAGACGTCTGGCAGCGTGAGAGAAAAACATAGAGCTGAATAATAAGCTTTAGCATTTAGCGCTCTGCGTGCATCTTCAATGTACTCCAGCATAATGAACTCCTATAATTGCCAAAGTTATTAATTTAATTATAACGAATACTTGTCTACCATTTGGTATGGACGCATATAGCATCTCGTACAGCTATTAGCGGCTATTAGCGGATAACAAATAATATGTTCCATATATTGACGGTTTCCTCGAAACCCTCTGCATGGTCAACAGCCTCAAGACATCTCGGGGCAGGATGATCTATTGCAAGTTGAAATAGGGTGTTAACCAGGGGCAAATCACATCCGCTACAGCTGTGTTGCCAGTAGCATGTAAGAAGGCTGGCAAATCTCTTGCTATACTCGAAGCGCTTATTTGAGGGAAAGACTAAGCGCGGGACCACGCGGTGCCTGAAACGTTCATAAACGTCATACAGTGAAAAGCCTACAGGAAAGTGCCTACGCGGACTAAGAGATGACACGTGGACGCGTTTTCTCTCGGTCGGAATACGCAAATGCCTTTGTTTTTGTAGGTTGATTTTCAGCCCCAGCGAGCACTTTGAACGGATAGCGTGTTTCCGCACCTAGCCGAACGGCCCTGGACCGTGCGAGGCGGCCCCGGGCCGTCGTTTCCCCAGTTGAAGGAACGGTGGGGATGTGTTTCGACGGGTCCGGGGCCATGCTTCGCCAGCCCCTCGACTCCGCTTCCCAGGCTCAGCCGAACGGCCCCCGCGCGCCTATCCACGTGCGACATCGCGAGCGCGAGGTCGGCCGGCGCGAGCCGGTCGAACCTGAGCTCCCGGCCCTTCGGCAGCAGCTTCCTGAGCCGTCCCTCCAAGCGCTGCGGGCGCCGCAACCCGGGCACTTCGGGTCCTGCCGATAGGCCGCGCGGCCTCGGCGAGCGTGCCGGCGCCGACCTCATCGCTGCAGTGCTTCTCGTCGACGGCTTCTCTGAGCAGCAGGAGCTCGTCGGCGGTGATGCCCGCCACGAGCGCCCTGAAGGGGTTCGCTCTTCCCATATGGATCTGTCCCATCCGCCTGAACGCCCACATGGAAGGATTGTCGCCAAACAAAGATTCGGGTGGGCGCTCGGGCAAATTCTCTGTTTGGCTGGGAAGGGCATAGCATTTGGGGACCGCAGGGCCCCCGGTAATTAGCTGTTATCTAAATTGTTAGATTTCGAATGGTGTGTCAGGAGTTTTACCTTAGGCATTTTGCGGCTATAGGGACAAGGTCGAACATCGTGTGAACGACATCACCCGTGTTTGCAACGGTTGCCGTGAACTTGCCGTTTCTAAAGTCCATCAGATGGTAGAGGTTGATTGTCAGATCTTGCTGTGCGGCGATTCTCATGATCCAGTAAGCGCAATTATCGCTGCAGTTTGTGGTGTTGCATACGTTCTGAGGCATAAAGTACATGAGCAGCAGTGTTTTAGTGCCTCCCGATAGCCTTTCAGGAGGGATGATGCTCAGCATCTTGGTATCAATTGCGCATGGCCCAACCACAATACCTTTTTCGATGGATTTGATGATCCTTTGCGCAAAGGCATCTTGAAACCACTGGGGCGAATAGACGTTATCGAAGTAAACTGACGTATTGTAGATAACGTTTTCCATATCACCATAGTGAATTGTTAACACGTTGGTCCCTTCGGGATGCTGGCGTGGTGTTCGTGAGGACGATTGTGTCGCACGCACAAAACGAGCGTTGTTGGTCGGTATCGAATGCGATTGATTGTGAGGGCTGAATTCAATGCCTGTATTATTCTTGTCCGTGCTTGTGTCTAAGTTGCTTTGAAGGTCTATGTTTTAGAAAATAGTCCCGAGCTATGCTCCGTGTGGCGGCACGTAAAAGCTGTACTGTGCTTGGGCAGGTAAAAGTCCAAGACGATTAGATGTCCGAGAGGATATCGAGCCCGCACCGGGGAGATAAGGTGAGTCCGCGCCGGGGACTATAATTCCGGCGACAACTAGGTTTCCGTGAGGATACCGCGGCTGACAGCCAGCAGAAAACCCCTTATATGCTTCTTCCGCGTGCCGTGTACCGTGTGCCGTGTGCCGTTTGCCGAGCGCTGTCTGCTTACACGATTTACGCCGAATTGCTTGGGTCTATGGACGTTCAATCTGCCATGAGTCTGAAGTAGGACTTGAACTATATTCGCTGATACGAGCTGTTATCAGGCATTTTCCGATGCGACTTATTAGCTTGCCGTGTGGATCGGAACGGTCATGTCTGTTGTCTTGTTAAACCACTGTCGTCGTTACATTCTGCTTCTTGCCGTGATATGCCTATGCGTTTTACTGGGTAGGTCTTCAAATACGGCTGGCGCGGAGAGCCCGATTCGAAGGACCAGGGCGCATAGATTAGATTTGTTTTGAAGATATCGCAGCCATAGAAACTGGTTTGGCTTAAACCCTAATGGTGCCAACGGCGCTATGCTTTCTTTGTCTACCCGTTAGCTCATTGTTTAAAGGAAGATAAAAATGACTTGTGGTTGGATTGTAGAGGCTTTTCATTGTGTGGAGTTCTCAGCTCCATTTGTTATTGAAAAAGACATCAGCTATTACTCTGATTTGTCAAATAAATACAGAGTGCTTTTGAAGCGAGCTTCTGGTGCTGGTGCAGATGATGATAGTCTCGCTATCATCGAAAAATATTCTAAAAAAGTTCTGGATAGCATTCGAAGATATTACAGAGCTGATATATCTGGATCAAATGCCGTAATTAAGAATTTGATTGCAGGATTGGATGATTGCCCTTTAGCTTCTTCAAGACTTTATAATTCTCCTGCGTTTCCGGGGAAACTTGGTAGTGATCTTCAATTGTTCCGAAGCAGAACGGGAAATGCCTCATTGATGTATAGCGCAAAGGAAATGCTTCCGCTTCCGCGTTCGCTTAGATCAAAATCAGGTAACTATAGATTTAGTATCCCAGGTAATCCCTGCTATTATTTATCAAACTCTTCTTATGGCTGTTGGATTGAAACGGGATTTCCTCCTGAAGCGGATTTTAATGTTTCACCTGTATTGCTGGACGGAAAACAAAAAATCCTAAATCTCGCTGTCTCTTCACGTAATTTTTCTCTTTTGAATAACTTCGGAAACGACGAAGTGCACTGCTGGCTTAAGTTGATTATTCTAATGTTTGCGACTTCATATCGCGTTAAAGAGCCTGGAAGGTCATTTAAATCCGAGTATATTGTTTCGCAGTCACTCATGTTGGGTGCCAAGAAGCTTGGTTTTGATGGAGTCGTCTATTATTCAAAGCGGGTTAGAAACGATGCTTTTAGCTTATGCGCAATAAACCTAGCGTTGTTTATGAACTATCGAAAGCAAGATAACTATCCCGATCTGGTTGATCACATTAAACTTGATGATTCGTTTAATTTCTCTGTTTTTAAACAATTGTTGCCCTGTGCGAGAGCTGGTCAATATGAATTACGATCGGTTAATAACCCGTACACCGTGAATATCTCCACGAATAATGAAGATAGACAGTTTTCCTTTCGGGATACAGCGTTCTATGAGTTCGACAGCTTCTTGTTTGACTCCTGGACTAAAAAGAGGGGCGGACGCGATAAAGATAGCCTTTCGTGGGGGCATGCCAATGTATAGACTCTGCCATTGGCGAATCTCGCTGTAACCCTTATCCTGGTTGATCTGGCTTGTCGTAATGAATGGCGTTTGTCCCTGCATGTTATGAAAGTTGGCAATTTCTGTCTCTCAATGTTGGTCTCTTATCAAATCTGTTATTAAGCAGATGCGTTGTCTGCGTCAATGTGCATTCGCTAAAATGCACTTTTGATTAACTTTGGCTTGTTACGAGAATTTGGAATAGCTATGGGTCAGTTTAAAAGGGCGTTCGTCTTTATCATTGCGATGGTCGTGTCATTGGTTGTTGTCGCGACACCGTCTTTTGCTGACGAATCTTCAAGAGTTCTTGTTGAAAATTCTTGGCGCTTTCAAGATGGTCAGTCAATTACTTCTGAAGAAGACTCCGAAGATGCTGGAATTTCAGCGTATTCGCTCAGCAGGCTACCTGATGGTGTTACTGCTCAGGGTATCGATGTGAGCGAGCACCAGGGCAATATCAATTGGGATGCCGTTAAGGCGAGCGGTGTTGATTTTGCGATTCTTCGAGTTGGCTTTGGTGCGCCGTCTTTCGGGGGAAGAACTGATTATCAGTTCCAGCGTAATATCTCTGAGTGTGAGCGCTTGGGGATTCCGTACGGTATCTATCTTTACTCGTATGCGTGGGATGATGGGCAGGCGGCAGATGAAGCGGCATTCGTTATTAGCAACATTGCGGGCCACAGCCCACAACTGCCTATCTACTACGATCTTGAGGATAATTCGATTATTGCTGACGGTCGCCAAGGAGGTATCGCCTCAAGGGCTTCAGTTTTTTGCAATCGGATTATAAATGCTGGCTATAAGGTTGGCATTTATGCCAACTTAAATTGGTTTAACAATATCCTGACCGACCCCGTGTTTAATTCGCCGTCATGGGACCATTGGATCGCACAATATAATTATCAGTGTGATTACGCGGGCAAGTACAGTTTTTGGCAGTATGCGAGTGATGGTAGCGTTGATGGAATCAGCGGTTCCGTCGATATGAACTATGCCTACATCACAATCGAATCGAATGAGGATAAATGGGCTCGCGCCGACGAGCTCGCCGCCGCCCATTCCTCCGACCTTCCCGACGGGACCTACACCGTCGCCAGCCTCGTCTCGGGCTCGATCGTCTTCGATGCCGGGATGGGGGGCAGGTCGAACGGCTGCCCGCTCCAGGCGTACGGGCCCAACGGGACCGACGCCCAGGCCTGGCAGGTCACCCACGACGGGGACTACGTCGTGCTGAGGTGCGCCCGCTCCGGCCTGGCCGTGGACTGCCCCTCGTCGTCGACGGCCAACGGCACGCCCCTGCAGCTCTACTCGTACAACGGGACGCGGGCCCAGAAATGGATCGCCGTCAAGGGCGCGGACGGCTCCTACTCGCTGCTGTCCGCCAACGACCCCTCGGTCTGCATCGACCTGCCCGGCTCGAGGACGAACGACGGCAACCGGCTCCAGCTCTATGCCGGCAACGGTACCGCCGCGCAGTCCTGGTC
>NZ_QRLE01000016.1:40931-58912 GCF_003473055.1 Collinsella sp. AM13-34
TCCAGCTCTATGCCGGCAACGGTACCGCCGCGCAGTCCTGGAGTTTTAAATCGAAGCATTAGCTCTTGTCTAGTTGTTTTTAGATCTCTTTTAGACCCCTCAAGTCATCGTCTATTTGGTTGTAAAATAGGGCATTCTTCTAATAACTGAGGATGCCCTCATTTTGTAAATTGGTATTTCAAGGAGCTGGAATTGAATCGCACTCTTAACGATTGGTTGGTCGAGCTCGAAGGTAGTCTTGAAGACTGGGAGATTTCCGCCCTTAACGACAGGTCATATCTCGACGACTGTTTTGCATGCAATTTGTCATTCGGCACGGGCGGTATTCGCGGTTTGATGGGCGTTGGCCCTAACAGGATGAATGCGGTCACCATTGGAAGGGCGACGCAGGGGGTTGCATCTTATCTAAATCATGCTTCTAAGCCGGATCGCTCATCTGTAGCGATTGCCTATGACACGAGAATCCATAGTCACGATTTTGCGGTTAAAACGGCATGCGTTTTGGCAGGTAATAACATTGAGTGCCATTTGTTTAAGACACATCAACCAACTCCTCTGCTGAGCTATGCTGTGAGAAAGTTGGGGTGCGATGCAGGTATCTGTATTACCGCATCGCATAATCCTATGGAATACAATGGTTATAAGGTTTATGGCCACACCGGAGATCAGGCAACCGATTCTCTTGCTAAAAGTATCCAGTCTCAAATTGAGCTTGTTGACCCGTTTGATGATGTGCATGAGATTTCATTCGATACTGCTTTGAAGTCCGGGATCGTTCGCTGGATCCCAAATTCGCTAATTGAATCATACTGGGGCGATGTCTTGGACGAGATTGAGCTCCGTGACTGCTCTAATCTTAGCGTGGTCTATTCGCCTCTCGGCGGAACTGGCCTCCGTCATGCAATTAAAATGTTTGACTATCTTGGCATCGACTACCATCTTGTTGAATCGCAGCTTATAGATGACGGTACCTTCCCTGGAATTCCGAAGCCTAATCCAGAAAATGCTTCAGCCATGGAGGAAGGTATCGCGCTTGCCCAAGATTGTGGTGCAGATCTGTTTCTTGCGACGGACCCGGATGCCGATCGCCTCGGCGTCGCTGCAAGAGAAGCTGGATCTGTGAAGTTGCTTTCCGGCAATGAGCTTGGATTACTTCTGTTAGATTATTTGGCAGCTAATAATAGCCCAAATAATCCTTTAGCCGTTACATCTATTGTCTCTGATCCTCTCGCAGATTCAATTGCGCTGAACTATGGAATTGAACTCCGTAGAACTCTCACTGGTTTTAAATATGTCGGTGAGCAAATCGACTCTCTCGAGGCGAAGGGCGAAGCCAATCGGTTCATGTTTGGCTTTGAAGAGAGCTGTGGATACCTTAAGGGCTCTTATGTTCGAGATAAAGATGGTATTAATGCGGTTGCGCTGACCTGCGAAATGGCTTCTTTTTATAAGCGTAAGGGCATGACCTTGTTTGATGCTCTCGAAGATCTATATGCTCGCTTTGGATACTCGCTTAACAAGCAGATTAATTGGACGCTGGAAGGAACCAAAGGTAATAACATAATTAACTATGTGGTTAATAGTTTTAGGAATTCTGCTCTCGCCAGCATAGGTGGTTTTAAGGTGGAGCACATTAATGACTATAGCCATGGTATTTTTGGTCCATCTATTCGCAATGGGCACAGAAGTTTGAGCGATGAAACACTCCCGCCATCTAATGTAATTGAATTATGTCTAGAGGGGGAAGCAAAGGTGATACTTCGTCCTTCTGGAACTGAGCCGAAGCTCAAAGTTTATGTCTTTGCAAGGGGAGATTCGAAAAAAGATTGCCGTAATTCATTGGATGAGCTCGTAAGTAACGTATCTGCACTTGTTGAGGATAGGATTAAACAAGTGAGTGAAAAGAATATTCATGTAATTCTGCTTTCTGGCGGATCGGGGACTCGTCTCTGGCCCCTATCGAACTCTGCAAGATCGAAACAGTTTTTAAAGGTTCTGAGAGATCAGAATGGCAACCATATCTCCATGGTTCAACGCGTCTATTCGCAGATTTGCAAAGTCGATGCCACAATCGATATTACTATTGCTACAAGCTCGGTGCAGGCTGATAGTCTATCGATGCAAATTCCGAGTCAGTATTCGCTGGTTACTGAGCCTGAAAGACGAGATACCGCACCTGCCATCATGCTTGCGTGCGCAAATTTGTTGTTAGAACAAGGGGCTTCCGATGATGACCCCGTTGTCGTAATGCCAATTGACACTTTTGCCGACCAAGCTTATTACGACAAAATTCCTCAGTTAGCCAAGGCGATTACCGCCTCCAATAAAGATCTTATTTTGCTTGGAGTGGAACCAACCTATCCTTCTGAGAAATACGGTTATATCCTTCCGGCAGAATCAGAGAAAGATGGCGTGAAGGACGTTCTGTCCTTTAGGGAGAAGCCTGACGAGAAAACGGCAATGGAATATATATCCGCAAATGCGCTCTGGAATTGTGGCGTATTCGGTTTTAAGCTCAGGTTTCTTCATGAAACAATTGAAAAATATTACGTTCCTTCTAATTATGAAGACATGCTGTCCCACTATGGACTCTTTCCGAAAACCAGTTTTGACTATGAGATTGTTGAAAAGGCCAAGAGGATTGGTGTGATTTCTTATTCCGGTACTTGGAAAGACTTGGGAACATGGAATACGCTCACGGATGAAATGGACGCTGCAGTTTCGGGGGAAGCATCCGTCGACTGGAATACGTGTAACAACGTTCATGTTATCAATGAGACAAGCCTGCCGATGGTTATTGCTGGACTAAGTGATTCTGTTGTAGTTGCTACCCAGGATGGCATTCTTGTTTCGGGTAAGGAGGAGAGTGCTCATATAAAGGAGCTTGTTTCGTCGGCTGCCCGTGACTGTCCAATGGTTGAATCGTCATCGTGGGGGCGTTATAGCGTATTGGATTCCCATCAATCGGCTGGTCAATCAAAGGGTGAAATTAAAAGAATCCAGGTAAAACAATCGGAATCAATTGACTGCGCTTCTCTGACTAACGTCTATTCGTGTTTAGTCGTGGCTGACGGAGCTGGATATTTAGAGACGGACAATCGAGAGATTGAACTGCATCCTGGCGTTTCCTTTGTTTACGACCACGATGCTAGTTATAAAATCAATGCAATTTCTGATTTGGATTTAGTTTGCGTTGAGATTAAACAGACCGTTTAAATTAGTAAAGGGCATCGATTGATGAACTCAAAAGTTCTAGTAATAATTCCTGCATACAATGAGTCGACTAATATTGTTAAGACCGTCCAATCGGTTTCTGATTGCGGTTACGACTACGTTGTCATCAATGACGGGTCAACCGATAATACCTTTGATGTTTGTTTAGAGCATCATATAAATGTTATCGATCTACCACAGAATTTAGGTATTGGTGGTGCGGTGCAGGCTGGCCATAAATACGCTCTTAAATACGGCTATGATATTGACGTTCAAGTTGATGGTGACGGCCAGCATGACCCGGCATATATCCATGACCTAATTGAAGAAATGGAAATGTCCAATAGTGACCTTGTTATAGGCTCTCGCTTCAAGGTTAAAACCGACGGCTTCCAATCGACTCTTATGAGGAGAATTGGAATAATGTGGTTTACTTTCTTTTTAAAGCTGCTTACAGGGAAAACTGTCACAGATCCTACATCAGGCTTTCGTGCTTCCGGCAAGAAGGCCATCAAGTTATTTTCTCAGCACTATCCCATTGACTATCCTGAGCCAGAGTCTATTGCGTATGCGTTGTCAAACGGGTTATCGGTAGGCGAGGTCTCTGTGATAATGAAAGAGAGACAAGGTGGTGTCTCATCCATCGGTGGCTTCTCGAGCGTTTACTACATGATAAAAGTTACCCTATCGGTGGCTATTTCTTGGTTTTCATCTCATTCAAAGTAGGATTTCTTATGACGACAAGATTGTTAGCAATTATCACCGTTCTCGTACTTGCTTTCTACGTGCTCATGTTGATTCGTAAAGAGAAGCTTGAGTTGAAGTATGCGTTGCTATGGTTTGTCCTTTCTATTATTTTGATTCTGTTTGCTTGCTTTCCCTCAGTGCTAACGTTTCTTTCTTTTGGTCTTGGCTTCGAGCTCACTTCTAATTTTCTATTTTTTATTGCTATCTTTTTTCTGCTATTACAGGCTCTCTCTCTGAGCTCCACAGTTAGCAAACAACAACAGGCGATCAAGAATCTATCTCAAGCTCTTGCCTTGCTTAAGCATCAGCTTGATAACGGAAATGGTGGATGTAATGATGACGAGCTATAAGATTCCTCTGTATCTAGATAATTTAGTCTTTAGTTTACAGAAGACCGGCGGAGGATCCATTTATTGGGAAAGCATCGTCAAGGCTGCGCTTCTAGATACATCGTTCGATGTCACCATCTTTGAACGTAAAGACTCTCGACAAAATGAAGTTAGAAATAAAATGTCGCTTGAGGGCGCGAAGCGAATTATTCAAAGCGAATCGCCTCTTCGCGTTGATGAGTTTAAAAAACTAGATATTCCCGAAGATGGCTTGTTGCACTCATCGTATTTTCGTGTTCCAAAATCGTCAAACATTAAAAACGTTTGTACGGTTCATGATTTTATTTGCATGAATCAGTATCAAGGTCTTCTTAAAGCCGTTTCTTTTTACCAGATAAAGAAGGCAGCGTTAAAAGCTAGCGGTATTATTTGCATCTCGGAGAGCACACGTCGAGATTTGCTCAACTATGTACCCGAAGCGAATTCGAAGCAGATCGAGATCATTCATCAGGGATATGATGATTCTTCCTATAACTATGACCCTAATCTGAAAAGAGAAAATGCCGTTTGTTTTATCGGCAATCGTAAATCTGCATATAAGAATTTCGAGTTAGCCGTTAAGGCTGTCGCAAGGGTTCCGCAAGTAGAGTTGCGAATTATTGGTGCTTCGCTAAGTGATGACGAGCGCAATTTGCTTGATGAGATGATACCAGGTAGATTTACAAACTACGTTTATCCTTCAGCCGCTGAGGTTTCAAATATCTTTAATCGTTCAATTGCCCTTCTATATTTGTCAGAGTATGAGGGGTTTGGAATTCCAGTTCTTGAGTCCATGGCTTCAGGGCTGCCTGTAATTGGGCTGAATATCAGCTCAATTCCTGAAGTTGCGGGTGATGCAGCCTTACTGCTTAAGGAATCGAACGTTGATGACGTCGTTGACTCGATAAACTCGCTCTTAAGCGAATCTTGTCTGTTCGAGCAGAAAGTTAGTCAAGGATTGAAGCGGGTCTTAGATTTCTCTTGGAGCAAAACCGCCGCAAAGACTCTTGATTATTACAAATATATCTATGGTTCGAATTATTAATAGTGGGAATTATTGGTGTTTAGAACAAACTTGACCTTATCAACAAAACAAAATATGCTCTGGAATTCAATAGGCTGTCTAATTTATCAAGCCTGTATGTGGGCTATGACGATTGCGGTCGTTATCTTTTCAAATGATTACGAGAATTCCGGTCGACTTGCATTTGCTATGGCTCTTGGAAATATTTATTATCCCCTTGCTACGTATAACATGAGGACTATTCAAGTTTCTGACTTAACAAACGAGTATTCTTCTGGTCAATATATCGCCTTTAGGTTTTTCACAGTATTTGCTGGTGTGATTCCTGTTTTGATATATCTCTTTTTAACATCGCCGATAACTTCTTTTTCCACCTGTTTGGCATGGTTGTTGTTTAAAGCGGATGAAGCCTTCTGCTCTGTATTTTACGCAATAGAACAGCGCGCATTGAGAATGGACTACATAGGGATTTCACAAGGGGTTCGTGGTGTGATCTGCATTGGCCTCTTTATTGTGTTGTTGTCCTTTGGGCTTACGCTGCCCCTTGCCTTAATTGGAATCTCTATTTGTTGTATTTTAATTACTTGGCTATTTGACTTTAGGGCTGCCAGTCAGTTCGAATCAGTTATTCCAACAATTAACTTATCGACAATTGGTGAACTTGCTGTAAAGTTCTTTCCGGCGGTTGTGACGCTAGTCTGCTACGGATCAGTTGTTTCAATTATCAGGCAAAAATTTGGAATTGCCTATGGCGATGCTGAGCTTGGAAAATATGCCGCAATTGCAACTCCAACAGTTTTGGTTCAGGTTGCTGCGTCATACCTATATAATCCCCTTCTCGTAAATGCTGCAAAATGTTGGTCCGAGCGTGACTATCGTAAGTTTCAGCAGTTTGTAATTAGAACTCTACTCGCAATTTGCTTCATCGGCGCTGTCGCCATTTTGATGAGTGAATTAATCGGTAAGTCAGTTTTACTGCTTGTGTATGGTTCCTCAATTGAGTCCAGCGTTTACCTGCTTTCCCCGGCGTTATTCGCAACCGTAGTTACAACTTTATTTGCCTTTTCTTTTGATATATTGACTGTCATGCGTCATTTAAACATTGCCCTCATTGCTAATGTTTGCTCATTGTTGGTCGCCTTCGTAGGCTGTGGGATTCTGTTTGTGATATATGGCGCCAACGGTATCAATATTGCAGTTGTCGTTTCTTTTGGGATTGGCTTATTAATCTGTCTTATTGATTTATTCGTTACATTCCATAAAGTTAAAAGGACTCATGATGAATAGCATCTTTAACGATCTCAAACATTATTCGCTTTCCGATATCTGCAGAATGGCGTGGTCTTTTTTTCTTACCCTTGTTTGCTATCCGGGTGCTAAGCTTGTTCGTCGCCCTATTTTTATTAGGGGAAAGTCTTCATTTCACTTTGGCAAGGGATTATCTACTGGGAGAAACTGCCGAATAGAAGTATTTGAACAAGGCCTTATTACTATGGGCGATAATTGTCAAATTGGTGATAATGTGCACCTTGTATCTTCCGACTGTGTTGAAATTGGCAATGACTGCCTATTTGCTTCAAAAGTCTTTGTTAGCGACACAAGCCATGGAGCATATGGAACGGATACGCCTTTATCCGTTCCAGCGGAAAGGAAGCTCATTGCTGAGGGCGTTCGTATTGGTGATCGCGTATGGCTAGGTGAGAATGTTTGCGTTCTTCCGGGAGTTTCTATTGGAGATGGAACAATTGTTGGCGCTGGAGGGGTTGTGACGCGATCTTTGCCCGATAATGTTATTGCGGTTGGTGCTCCGGCCCAACCTATTAAACGATATGATTTTGAGTCCCAGTCTTGGATTCCAATAAATTAGATGGTGATTTATGTTTACCGCTTCAGACCATAGTTTCGTTGTTTGCGCTTATAAGGAGAATCCTTATATTTCGGGAACGATTCAATCTCTGCTAAACCAAACAGTACGAGGAAACATTTTTCTGTCCACCTCTACGCCGAGTAAATACCTTGAAGATGTTTGCTCGGAGTTTGGAATAGAGATGGTCGTCAATCCTCATCCGCATCTTGCGGGTGATGATTGGAATTATGGTTACAACTCGGCTGGTACTAAGCTCGTCACCATGGCTCATCAAGACGATTATTATGATCCGTCATTTTTGGAACGCACTATTGCCGCTTTGAATAAATACGATGAGTCCGAATCGCTCCTGTCTTTCACGGATTATTTTGAACTCCGTAATGACCAAAGGGTGTATGACAACTCTCTTCTTAAAATTAAGAGGATCATGAATTCGCCTCTGTCATCTGCCTTTCTTAATAACTCGGTGTTCTTGAAAAAAAGAATCCTTTCATTTGGCGATTCAATTTGCTGCCCTGCAGTAACTCTGGTTAAGAAAAATGTTGGGCCAAGCCCTTTCGATACCACGTTTAAAAATTCATGTGATTATAAAACATGGGTTGATTTAGCTATGGTCAAAGGACGATTCGTCTATATTCCCGAACCGCTCGTCGGACATCGCATTTATGCTGAATCGGCAACTTCCCTAAATTTGGGTGAGGACATTCGTAAGGGCGAAGATTTCGAAATACTGTCTAGCCTTTGGCCGAAGCCTATTGCAAAAGCCGTGAATCGTGTTTATGCACTCAGCGAGAATAGTAATAATCTGTAATTGCAGACTTAAGAAAGGGTTATAGTCGTGAAAACGGTTCTTGTTACAGGCGCTAACGGGTATATCGGCAAACATGTTGTTGCTGCTCTCAATAACATGAATGTTCATGTTATTGCGGCTGATGTTAATCCATATGTCGGCGATGATGCTGATGAGACTATCTCCGCTAATATTTTGGATCCGGAGTTTTCTCCGTCGAATTATCTGTCCTGTGTTCCTGATGTTTGTTTACACCTTGCGTGGAGAAATGGGTTTAACCATAATTCGGAAACTCACATTGCCGATCTGTCCGGTCACTATGGTTTCCTTTTAAAGATGGCTGACTATGGAGTAAAGCACCTTGCCGTAATGGGTTCCATGCATGAGGTTGGCTATTGGGAGGGGGCTATTTGTGATGATACGCCCTGCAACCCACAGTCATTGTATGGGATTGCAAAAGACTGCTTAAGGCGGACCATGTTTCAGGAGGCTTCCCTAAAGGGTTTCAACCTTCAGTGGCTCAGAGGTTATTATATTTTCGGCGATGATGAGGGTTCTCAGTCTGTATTCGGAAAGCTGTTGAGAGCTGCTCGTTCCGGTGAAACTACATTCCCCTTTACGACTGGTAAAAACAAATTCGATTTTTCCAGCGTTAAGGATTTGGCCTATATGATCTCGTGTGCAGTCCTGCAAGATGAGATTAACGGTATCATCAATTGCTGCTCTGGTAACCCAGTTTCCCTTGCTGCTCAAATGGAACAGTTTATTAAGGATAATGAGCTGAATATTTCGCTTGAGTACGGCGCTTTTCCCGATCGGCCATATGATTCCCCTGGAGTGTGGGGAAACGCTGATAAGATAAAGGCAATTATGGCATCCAGGAATTGCTAGATCATACGTTTGTTTTCTTCGATTGGCCTTGAGATTATCTAGGCCAATCTTTGTTTAATGCTGAGTTATGGACCCAATTGGATATCGATATGATTAAATCACTTAATGGGAAGCTGTTTCCCTGCTTTCTTATTACGTTGTTTCTGTTCTATTCCCTTTTTTGGTATCTGAATAATCCGCGAA
Source organism: Collinsella sp. AM13-34 (assembly GCF_003473055.1). NCBI lineage: Bacteria > Bacillati > Actinomycetota > Coriobacteriia > Coriobacteriales > Coriobacteriaceae > Collinsella > Collinsella sp. AM13-34. Next base: position 50,015 of record NZ_QRLE01000016.1, read on the forward strand.
CGCTTGTCGCGCTTGTAGTGTTTGTCTCGCTTGCGATTGTTGTTGTTCTGGGTTTCTGCTACCTACGGGACAGGGATGCTCTAGGAAATGAATGGATATTTCTAGCAGTACTTGTCCTTTTTTCTCTCATCTTCTGCTTTATGTTCCCGCCTTTTTCCGTACCAGATGAGGGTCATCACTATTTTTCAACTTATTGGTTGGTTGACAGCTTGCCATTTAACTCAAGAGTAGCAGCTGATGGATCGTTTTTAGTGAGAGAAACTGATCTGAATTTATATTCGAAACTATCGAGTAGTTTAATCAGCTCTTCTTCTTTTGATTCTATCTTTAACCATTTTTCGTGGTTTGAGTCCAGCAAATATGTCTCATTTTCAGATTTAGCTTTCTCCATCGGAACTGAAAATGTTCCGGCAAAAATCGGCTCCGTTATCGGACTTCAAATTGGCCTACTTTTGGGGCTCGGAGCTTATCCGGTTTTCTATTTAGGTAGAATAGGCTCAATCGCCGTTTTTTGTTTCTGCGCATTTCATGCTTATAAGATTGCGCCAAAAGGCAAATCGGTAATCGTTTTCGTCTCTTTACTGCCGATGACACTTCACCTTGCTGCTTCTTATTCATATGATTCAGGAATCATTGCTCTTTCGCTGCTCGTATTTGCTTTTTTGATGCGTGGTTTCTTTGGAGAAGATCACTCAATTGGCATTAGGCAAATTATCACGTATTTTATTGTCTCTGCACTGCTGGCTCCGTGTAAAGTCATTTACTGTGGTTTGATTGTCTTGGCCGTTTTTATTCCATTAGATAAGTTTGAAGACGTTAACAAAGGACGGCTTAGCAAATATCTCCTGATATTCGTAATTGCAGCCTCCGTGCTAGTTCTGCGTCTTGCCTCTGTGAGTGGGCTTGTCTCTCAGTCAACTTCCTCTAGTCGTGGAGGTGAAGCTGGGCAATTTTATTCTTTGAACGATATCCTGCTTCACCCAAGAAATAGCTTTATGGTCTTTTGCCGCACCTTAGATTCGCTTGGTGATTTCTATTGGGAAACGACTTTGGGTTATTCCCTGGGGTGGTTCCAAGAGAACCTTCGTATGCCTACTTTTTATATGATTCCATATCTTGTCTGTGGTTTTATCTGTTGCATTGATTCTCAAGACGAGGATGCCTTTCTCAATCAGCCCCTTCCAGCTATGTTTATAGGTGCTTTTGCTGTCGCTGCGCTTGGCTCCATTGCTTCTATGTGGCTAGGGTGGACTTTCAATAATGAGAGTGTCATTCAGGGTGTTCAGGGGCGCTATTTTTTGCCTGTGCTACCTGCTTTGCTATTTGGATTGAGAAGTCGCGCAATTAAATATAGGGGGATTTCAGCTACTTTAGTTTTGCTCGGTATTTGCTCAATGAATTGTATTTATCTAATTCGCTTTATTAGTGTTGCTACCTGCATGTAGGTTGATTATGAATAGAGTTGCGTGGGTTATCTCACCTCCAGAAAAAGGCTCGGGCGGTTTTAGGACAATTTGTACTAAAGCTTGCTATTTGGATCAGCATGGTTTTGAATGTCATTTCTTCATTCTTCCTGGTTCTGAGGCATATAAGAGCTCGGGAACTGTTGCTGAACAGATTTATCTCTGGTTTGGTTACAAACCCAAATCGGTTCGAGTTGAGCATACAATACCTTGCAACTTTGACATCGCTATTGCGACCGCTTGGCCAACTGCCGAATTCGTTGCTTTTCAATCAACTCCACTCAAATTGTATTTCATTCAAGATTATGAACCTTGGTTTTATCCGATGGGGGAGTGTTATTTAAGGGCTGAAAATACCTATCGTTTAGATTTGAAGCCTATCACAATCGGACGTTGGCTTTCTTCCAAGGTCTCGCAGTATTATCCGTTGCCGGTTCCATTTTGCGATTTTGGCGTTGATTTGGAGCTATACGCTGCAAATAAGAATTATAGAGAGCCCTTCTCCGTCTGCGCCATTTATCAACCCGGCAAAGATCGGCGTCTTTCTGGCATGCTCATCAAGGCTATTGAGCTTGTATGCACTTATGATTCTCGTGTTTCATTTTATCTATACGGTAGCAATCAGAAGGTCTCTACCGATTCGGACCGGATTCATCAGTTGGGGGTTCTGACAACATCGGAATGCGCTGATTTGTATTCACGGTGCTCTGTCGGTATTTCCCTCAGCGCTAGCAATCCATCTCGTTTACCTTTCGAGATGCTTGCTTCTGGACTTAATGTCGTTGAAGTTTTTGGAGAGAACACTGCTTACGATTTTAAGTCTAATGCTATACGCTTTTCTGAAACGAGCCCTGAGGGCATCGCCTCCGCCCTATTAAGCTCGTTAAATGAGACACAGGTTGATTGCGGCGAATTGGCCTCAATTGAGGTAGAAAATCAAATGTTTCTTGATGCTGTTTTTAATTATCAGAACAATACAGTTAAACCTAAGGGCGACACTTTGGCTGATGTAAGGACGCTTCCTGTTTCTATAAATGACGAGCTAGCTCAACTATCGCGTGACGTCGCTTTGATTAACTATAAGATTAGCGCTGATGCCCAAACTCCTGTTTGCGCAAATCATGCCTCCATTACGCTTTTCATTAATAAAGACTTTGATTCTCATACACTAATACGAGCGGCTTATTGGCTCAGGTCGGATCAATCGGATTTGAAATGGATTGACTTTAACCGCAATCGCGATCAGTTGGAAATGGCCATATCATTGCCTTCTCAAATCAGCAGTGAGTCCATTCTGTATATCCATCTTTATTCGTCTGATGTCATAACTAATCAATCACTATTTTTGGGTGAGATAACTCAGCTGATATCGCCTTCTGCTTCCGAATCGGTGAATGACCTAAATAGAGATATCTCGTTCGGTAAGCTTCATTTCCATGTGAACTTCAGCCAAGTAGACTCAGTTTTAGATGCGAGTAAAGATGCTTCAATAGCCTCGGTGCTAAAATCAATTTTTCGCCGTTAAAAGACATCGGGCATTGAAAGTTATTTCAATGCCCGATTATCGTAAACGACGGTTTATAGATGGTAGTAACGATTAATTGGTTCCTCGACAGTTAAATTTGGATTCATGTACGGATCGCCTTCGACATAGTATTTGGCCCAGCGATAATTCATATACGCGACCTCTTTGTGGAAACGGATTCGTTTGTCCGTGCTGTTTTCAGTGCCTCTAGAAATCGACTCGTAGTGATAGAGCTCGACTTCGGGTGTGTATACGATCAGGTCGTTGATCTCGCGTAGTTTTAAGCAAAAGTCAACATCATTAAATGCAACTTGAAGCTCTTCCGTGAAACCTCCGACTTTCTCATATTCGCTACGCTTGGTCATTATGCAAGCTGCAGTGACGGCGCTGAAGTCTTGTTGTGCATCGTTGAGTGCAAAGTATCCCCAGTTATCCCTTGGCATGCTTTGGCAAAGATGCCCTGCCACGCCACCAGTGACGCATAAGCCCGCGTGCTGAATGGTGTTGTCGGGATAGTAGAGTTTTGCACCAACTGCGCCAACATCCTCACGTGCGCAGATGCCAAGCATGGTCTCAATCCAATTGGGCGTAATTACCTCAGTATCGTTATTCAACAGCAACAGATAGTCGCTCTTGGCGTGAGCAACGCCAAAGTTCATGAGCTTGGAGAAATTGAATTCGTGTTCCCAAGTTACAAGACGAACGATGTCAGGATATTTTGCTTGCAACTTATCGTAATAATCGAACGTCGCCTTTTCTGTGCTGTTGTTTTCGATTATGACAAGCTCGTAATTGTCGTACGTTGATTTCTCAACAATTGACTTAATGCAGTTGTCCAGAATGTCGGCGTGGTCTTTAGTCGGAATGATAATCGACACGAGTGGATGGGAATCTGGCACAGCGTAGGTTACTTTATATGTAAAGGGACGACGCGCTTGTTCGACCTTCGCATTGAGCCCAAGCCTGTCCAAATGACTCTGGACCGCTTTGATACCTGCAATAGTGGCATACGGCTTGCTATCGGCATTTGCTGCGGTGGAGGTCTCGCTTAGGCGCCAGTGATATAGAACCTTTGCAACATGATGAACTTTCCTTGCCTTTTCCACGGCGCGGAGAGTCAGATTATGATCCTGTGCTCCATCGAACTCTTTCGTGTTCGGTTCTAGAGTGTCAAGCAGAGACTTACGGATGGTAAGCATATGGCAGATATAGTTATTGTTTCTGAGCAGATCGATATTGAAATCCGGCTTAAAGAACGGCTGCGCTAGCTTTCCATCGGGCATGAGTTTATCTTCATCACAATAAAGAAGATCGACGTCATTATTGTTTTCAATTGCCTCGGCATATGAGAACAGCAAGTCCGGTTCAAGAATGTCGTCATGGTCAAAGAAACAGACGAAATCACCCGAAGCGATGGCAACGCCGGCGTTTGTATTTTCGGAAATGCCCTTATTCTCGGTAAGGTTAATTGATTTAATTTTGTTGTCGTGGGCCGTCTCCTGCTCAACGCGTGCCTTCAGTTCCTGATTGTCAGGACTTGCATTAACTAGGATGAGCTCCCAGTTTGCATAAGACTGGCTTTTTACGGATTCGGCCATATCGTTAAAGAATGAAATGGGTGTGTTGTAAAGAGGGACAATGATGCTGAACTTCGGAGCGCAGTCGAAGGCGATTTTTCTCTGCTTCTCCAAAGCGCCGATGGTTGCCTTATGCTCCGTGAACCATTCGGGGTATTCGGGGTCAAACTGCGCATGGGTAAAGAGAAAGTTGGTCTCCTCAAGAAGCAAGCCTAATTTATCGGGCGTTAAGCAGTCAAATGCACTGAATGATGGGTGATTTTGATCGTCAATAACAAAGTAGTAACGATCGAACGCCTTTGGCATGCGAATCGAGAGCTGCGTTTCAAGTTGCTTTTTCTCGGACGTAAATCCAACGCTTGTTACATTCGAACCGAAATTGACGATGCTCAAATCAACTTCATTGAGGGCTCGATCGAGGCAACGCAGTTTGATTTTGGAGTCGTTACGATAAGGTGTTCTCACCGTGCACCTAAGGATATAGTCGCTTGAATCTTCGATGCACTGCCAAAAATCAATCGTTGCCATGTCAAACTCTGAAACGTCATCGTAGTTTCGGAGTTTGCTGCACATGTCAGGTTTAATTTTGTAGTTAAGGCGCGACTCCCATTTGATGTTCTTGCAATTTAGCGAAAGGGAGTCGCTGCTCAGGGTGCGACCGTCTTGGCCGATTTCGCTAAACTCAATTTTGATTGCGCGAGCATCGGGATCGGGGATTACAAGGACGTATGAGTTCGAATCACAGCTATTGTCCCGGAATTTTAGGAGGGATAAAGACAAGCAGCGGTTATCGTCTGTAGCCGCCTGGGCTGTTACGCTGGAGCCTTTATGGATGCCTTCAATCTTAAGCTGCTGGTAGATTTTCCAGTTTCCTCTGCATACTCCGGTTGTTTCGACTCGCATTGTTTGCCTTTCGTTTGTTGGACACTGCTCATTGTACTTTTTCATTTGTTGCCTCGCTAGAAATGCAGAAAGAGTTGCGTGTTTCTGCTGTCCGATTTAAATAAGAAGACGGGGAGGTTGCTGCCGGTGCGTATAATTTAATTAACTATGCATCTGTAATCAGCGGCTTTTGCTCAACGATTGTCAATCGAGAGGATTTTTATGAAAGGCATCATCCTCGCCGGCGGGTCCGGCACGCGCCTGTACCCGCTCACGCTCGTGACCTCCAAGCAGCTGCTGCCGGTCTACGACAAGCCCATGATCTACTACCCGCTGTCCACCCTCATGCTGGCGGGCATCCGGGACATCCTGGTCATCTCCACGCCGACGGACCTCCCCAACTTCGAGCGCCTGCTCGGGGACGGCTCGCGCTACGGCGTGAACCTGTCCTACGCCGAGCAGCCGAGCCCGGACGGCCTGGCGCAGGCCTTCACCATCGGCGAGGACTTCATCGCCGGCGAGCCGTGCGCGCTGGTGCTCGGCGACAACATCTTCTACGGCAACGGCCTCAGCCGCCACCTGACGCGCGCCGTCCAGAACGCCGAGTCGGGCAGGGCCACGGTCTTCGGCTACCACGTGGACGACCCCGAGCGCTTCGGCGTCGTGGAGTTCGACGGCGAGGGGAGGGCCGTCTCCATCGAGGAGAAGCCCGCCGAGCCCAAGAGCTCCTACGCCGTCACCGGCCTGTACTTCTACCCGGGCGACGTGGCCGCCAAGGCTCATGAGGTCAGGCCCTCGGCCCGCGGCGAGCTCGAGATCACCACGCTCAACCAGATGTACCTGGAGGAGGGGACGCTGTCCGTCGTCACCCTCGGCCGCGGCTACGCGTGGCTGGACACCGGCACCATGGAGAGCCTGCACGAGGCCGCGGAGTTCGTCCGCGCCGTGGAGCACTCCCAGGACCTGCCCGTGTCCGTGCCCGAGGAGATCGCCTGGGAGAACGGCTGGATCACGACCGCCGAGCTGGAGGAGGCCGCGAAGGCCTACGGCAAGTCGGTCTACGGCCAGCACCTGAAGAAGGTCGCCGCCGGCGAGATCGTCAACAGCCCGCGCGAGTACTAATTGCCTGGTGGAAGGGGATGAGAGATGAACGACATTCTTGAGCGTGATGGCCTTTCAGTCGACCTTCTCTCATCCCTTTCGTACTGGGGAGGCGAGTTGGCTGATGCGTTATCTGGTTGCTAAGTGGTTTTCTGAGCAAGGTTCGTTGGTAATGGCCGTTAAGCCGGGCCAGGAGCTTGTCGAGATGATGCGAAGGATAGAGGATCGTTTCGGCATCTCTGACCTTCAGCTCATTAACATCAGTCGTCCTTCCGCATATGGCGAGTATGAACCATTTGAGTTTGTCCATTCTGAGGAACAGCTTGTAAAGCGCCTTGAGCAGCAAGCGAAGTAAGAAGCTGCGTTAGAATTTCAGGATAATCGGGCAATTCGAATATGTGTTCGTATTTTCGGTTATAATCTAAGTAGATATTTTTAAGAGAAGGAGGGCATATGGCTACTTCAAGTTTAAAAACACCGATTAGGATGCTCTCTCCTCAGGGCGTAAAGGCGTTGTGCGACGCATATGATGAAGGCGTAACCAAGGATTTGAAGTTCAAGCCATCGCCTTCGGATCCGTCTTTGACGCCAGACATGAAGAAGGCCATCGATTCTTTGTTTAAATCGATGGGCTTCTAGAAATGGCGCTTGTATCGTATTCTTTACTCCAATTACTTAATGCGCGAGGAGAGGACGAGGTTTCGGACGTTCTCTCCTCTTTTCGCTGTGAACGTAACAAGGATATAGAGGATTTTGTTCGTTATAACGCGTTTGATTTTAACCTGAGGGGTTTCTGTGCCTCTTATCTTGTATTTGATACAGATGCGGCCGCTTTAGTTGGCTTTTATGCCCTTGCTCTAAAGATTGCCTCCATTCCTGAGAATGTCGTTTCAAAAACAGCTCACAAGAAGTTGGCTTCTTTTGGTGAACTTAGACCAGAAACTGGTTGTTTTGATTTGCCTTGTGTTCTGTTGGCGCAATTTGGGAAAAGCGATTCAGGTATAGGTCGCGTAACCGGTGAAGAACTCATGGCTTTCGTTGAAAAGTCTATTTCTGACATACAGCGTCTTGTTGGCGGAAGGTTTGTGTTTCTGGACTCTGTCAATGAGCCTGGTCTTATTGAGTTCTATAGTCGCATGGGATACAGAGAGTTTGGCATAAGAAACAAACCTGCAGGAGAAGATTCTGATTCTGCTGAAGGCTCATATGTTCAAATGTTTAAGTACTTACATCTCTAGTAGGCGAAAAAAGGAGATTCATGTCTGAGATTTTTGAACCTAAGAACATCATCGTCACGGGCGGCTGCGGCTTCATCGGCAGCAACTTCGTGCACTACGTGGTCGACAACCACCCGGGCGTCCACGTCACCGTCCTGGACAAGCTGACCTACGCCGGCAACCCCGAGAACATCGCGGGGCTGCCCTCCGACCGCGTGGAGCTTGTCGTGGGCGACATCTGCGACGCGGAGCTGCTCGATAGGATCGTCCCCGGCCACGACGCGATCGTCCACTATGCTGCGGAGTCCCACAACGACAACTCCATCGCCGACCCGGAGCCGTTCCTGCGCACCAACGTCGAGGGAACCTTCCGCCTGCTGGAGGCCGTCCGCAAATACGGCGTCCGCTACCACCACGTCTCCACCGACGAGGTCTACGGCGACCTTGCGCTCGACGACCCGGCGAAGTTCACCGAGGAGACGCCGTATCACCCGAGCAGCCCGTACTCGAGCACCAAGGCGTCCTCCGACATGCTGGTCCGCGCCTGGACCCGCACCTACGGCCTGCGCACGACCATCTCCAACTGCTCCAACAACTACGGACCCTACCAGCACGTGGAGAAGTTCATCCCGCGCCAGATCACGAACATCATCGACGGCGTGCGCCCCAAGCTCTACGGCCGCGGCGAGAACGTCCGCGACTGGATCCACACCGAGGACCACTCCTCGGCCGTCTGGAACATCCTCACGAAGGGCCGCATGGGGGAGACCTACCTCATCGGAGCCGACGGCGAGAAGAACAACATCACGGTCCTGCGCATGATCCTCGAGGCGATGGGCCGCGACCCCGAGGACTTCGACTGGGTCGCCGACCGCCCCGGCCACGACCGCCGCTACGCCATCGACTCCACCAAGCTCCAGCGCGAGCTGGGCTGGAGGCCTGCGCACACCGACTTCGCCGAGGGCCTGAAGCAGACGATCGACTGGTACGTGGCCAACGAGTCCTGGTGGCGCCCGGCCAAGGAGGCCACCGAGGCCCGTTACAGGGCCCAGGGCCAGTAAGACCGCATCCCGGCGAACCGCACCGCGGGGCGCCCGCGCGGGGCCGCAGGGCATGGGGATGATCCTGCGTCC
>NZ_QRLE01000017.1:0-46897 GCF_003473055.1 Collinsella sp. AM13-34
CTATTTGCTCAATGTGTTCGGCTGAGATCGGAAATCAACCTAAATTCGCAAACGGTTGCATTATTTGTTTAAACGTCTAAGTTTGTTACAAATTGATTACGTTGCTGATTTACAGCTCATTGCCTACTAAAACGTGATTTCCCAATTACTTTCACAGATATATACAGACACTCTGTTCATTAACGCCGCTTTTAGGTTAATCCCAATGCGCCTGCGTGCCGCTATTTTGTTTAAACAGACATAACTTGACTAATTGTATAACTTATGCTCTAGTGCAAGTAGTCGTTGGGGACGTTCTTAAACGACTAGTCAAACAAGAACGTCCCCAACGACTAGGGGCTAGACGATGTGGAGAGGGTTAGCGGCGTCGACGGCGTCGGGGGCGTCAGAAGGGCCGCCGGGGGCAGCGTCTGCCGGATCCTCGTCGGGGGTCTCGATCTGCTTGATCATGACCTCTTGGCCCTGGAGCAAATAGGTATCGCCACTGCCGCAATGGGGGCAGGTCTTGCCGTGCTCGACTGTCGCATAGTCGCGGCCGCACGCCTCGCAATGCGTCACGGCCTCGACGGGCTCCACGATAAGCTCCGCGCCCTGCGTGATGGACTTTTTATCTGCCGCCCAGCGCCAAGCGTCGAGCAGCAAGTCGGGAACGACGCCCGAGACCTCGCCCAGCAGCAGCGTGACGCTCGAAACGCGACGCACGCCATTGGCGCGCGCCACGTTCTCAACATCGCGAATAATGTGATAAACGATTCCCAATTCATGCAAGGTAGAAACCTTTCAACAACGGTTGATGCGATGCAAACTCAAAGCAAGGGGACGGCGAAATCTAGTCTGCGCCGTCCCCTTACCCGCCATGGTTACCTATTTACGACCGAACTTGATTTTGATTGCACGCTTTAAAGCATACTTGCCAAGGCTCGGGAGCTTTTGCTCGTATTTGACCATCGTGGAGCACTCGGGGCGATCGCGATCCAGATGGATGGCATCGAACGCGCACTTGGTGGTGCACAGGCCGCAGCCGATGCACTTGTTGGGGTCGACGATTGAGGCACCGCAGCCAAGGCAACGGGCGGTCTCGGCGCGCACCTGCTCTTCGGTAAAGGTCTCGACGTACTCGCTGAAGGGCGCGGCCTTCTCGCGCTCGTGGTCCACGTGGGCAACCTCACGGCTCGCGTTGTCATAGCTCTCGATCACGACATCGTCGCGGTCGAGCGCGGCGTAGCGGCGCTGGTTGCGGCCGATGGTGAGCGTGGAGCCCGGCTGCACAAAGCGATGGATGGACACGGCGGCCTCGTGACCGGCGGCGATGGCGTCGATAGCAAAGCTGGGACCGGTGTAGACGTCGCCGCCCACAAAGATGTCGGGCTCGGCGGTCTGGTACGTCTGCGGATCGGCAAGGGCACCCTGGCTGCGGCCGAGCTCCACCTTGGAGCCAGCCAGCAGGTCGCCCCACACAATGGACTGGCCAATCGACATGACGACACGGTCGGCATCGACACGGCGCAAGTCGTTCTCGTCATACTCGGGCGCAAAACGGCCCTCGTCGTCAAAGACACGCGTGCAGCGCTTAAAGGTGATGCCGCACACACGGCCGGCCTCGTCCAGATGGACCTCCTTGGGGCCCCAACCGCAACTGATGTGCGCGCCGTCCTCGATGGCCTCGCGACGCTCTTCCTCGCTGGCGGGCATCTGCGCCTCGCTCTCCAGGCAGAACATCTCAACGTGCTCGGAACCCAGACGGCAGGCGTTGCGGGCAACGTCGATGGCCACGTTGCCGCCGCCCACCACGATGGTGCGGCCGGGCAGCGCATCGATCTTGCCACTGTTGACCTCGCGCAAAAAGTCGACGGCCACGGTCACGTCCTCGGCGTCCTCGCCCGGAATGCCGGCAAGGCGGCCGCCCTGGCAGCCAATGGCAACGTAGAAGGCCTTAAAGCCCTGCGCGCGCAGCTCGTCGAGCGTCACGTCGCGGCCGACTTCCACGCCATAGCGAAACTCGGCACCCATCAGGCGAATGACCTCGACCTCCGCCTCGATAACATCCTTCTGCAGCTTAAAGCTGGGAATGCCATAGGTGAGCATGCCACCCGGGCGCTCGTTTTTCTCGAACACGACGGGCTTATAGCCCTTCTCGGCCAGATAAAAAGCGCAGGACAGACCAGCCGGACCGGCACCGATGATGGCAATCTTCTGGTCGAAGCCGCCAGCACGCGTCGGGGTCACCACGGGCGGGACATAGCGGGTCGCTGCGTCCAGATCGCGCTGGGCGATAAACTTCTTGACTTCGTCGATAGCCACGGCGGCGTCCACACGACCGCGGGTGCAGGCATCCTCACAGCGGCGATTGCACACACGGCCGCAGATAGCGGGCAGCGGGTTCTCGCGCTTGATGAGCGCCAGGGCCTCGTCATAGCGACCCTGCGCCGCGAGCTTCAGATAGCCCTGAACGGCAACGTGCGCGGGGCAGGCCGTCTTGCAGGGCGCGGTGCCGGACTCATGCGTCTCGATGCGGTTATCGTTGCGGTAGTTGGGCGACCACTTGGTGTGGTCCCACTTGGTGGCATCGGGCAGCTCCTGGCGCGGATACTCGGGTACCTGTCCACCGGCCTTTTTGCTGCAGAGCTTTTGGCCCAGCTTGGCGGCGCCGGCCGGGCACACCTCAACGCAGCGACCGCAGGCAACGCACTTGTCCTTCTCGACCTTGGCAACATAGGCCGAGCGCGACAGGTTGGGCGTGTTGAACAGCTGAGAGGTGCGCAGGGCGTAGCACACGTTGACGTTGCAGTTGCAGATGGCGAAGATCTTGTTCTCGCCGTCGATATTGGTGATCTGGTGCACAAAGCCGTTGTCCTCGGCCTGGCGCAAAATGTCGTAGACCTCGTCGCGCGTCACGTAATGGCCACGGTCGGTCTCGACCACGTAGTCGGCCATATCGCCCACGGCGATGCACCAATCGGCCGGGTCGTCGGCGCAGCCCTCTCCCATCACGCGACGGCTCGCGCGGCAGCTGCAGGTGCTGGCGGCATACTTGCCATCGTATTTGTCGAGCCAATGCTCGATATGCTCGATCGGCACCGACGTGCTCGCGGCATCGATGGCCTTCTCGACCGGAATGACGTGCATGCCGATACCGGCGCCTCCGGGCGGCACCATCGGCGTGGCCTTGGACAGCGGTCCCTTGGACGCCTGCTCAAAGAACTTGGCATAGACCGGGTGCTCCTCGAGCTGGCTCACGCGCATGTTGAGGAACTCGGCGGAACCCGGCACCAGCATGGGCAGCACCCACTGCTTGGCGCGCTCGGGATTTTCCCAGTTGTACTCGAGCAGACCCGTGTAGCTCATGTCGTCGAGCATCTTCTCGATATCGGCCTCGGGCATGCCGGTGAGCTTGACCATCTCGGGCAGCGTATAGGGACGGCGCATCTTCATCTTGCAGAGTACCTCGGCCTGCTCGTCGGTTGCGGCCTCGGCAAACGACCAGTACTCGTAGCCCAGCAGCTCGTCGCGATGCAGCAGACGGTTGGTGCAGTGCTCGCACAGCTTGACGATGGCCTCGCGCGGATGCTCCGGCAGCGGCGGCACGAACTCCGAACCGATGTCAGGCTCGGTGTAGCTAATTCCCGGTCCGTTGAGAATCATGGTTGTCCCTTCTCTTGCCGCAGCCCGACGAGGCCGCGGCGCCCCTCTTTTTTGCAGGCCGGACATGCCCCCATGCCGTTCACCCGCCATTAGTTGACATTGTGTCAAAAATAGTATTGACGAACCGTCAACAATATTCAAGACTGTTAGGCGAACGGTCAGGCAAAAGAGGATGGAAGGCGGCAAAACATGGGCGGCAAAACAGCAGATACCTCTGTGGTCGATGCCGTCCCCGCATCCGATAGTGCGGCAAAGCGCCTGACGGGCGACGAACGCCGTCGCGAGATCCTCGATGCCGTGCGCACCGTAAGCTCCGAGCTGGGCGTGTCCCACCTATCGGTATCGGCCGTGACCAAGCGAGCCGGCTGCACGCGTTCATTGTTCTACCACTACTTTGCCGATATGGACGCCGCCGTCACCGCTGTTATGGACGAGGCGATCGACGGCTTTATCTCCGAGCTCGAGCAGTGGAACGCCGGCCGCACGGTTGGCGACATCGAGGGGGCGCTCGACACCGTCGCCCCGCTCTTTAAGCGCCTGGTCGCCAGCGGCCACGAACTGCCGAGCACCCTGACCTCCAGCAGCGGCGCGCTCTACGGCGGCTTTTTGCACAACGTGGTCCAACGCGTGGCGCAGTATATCTGCGACACCACCGTGGTGGATTTTGTCGCCCATCATGAGCTACGCATCGACCATGTCTACGAGACGTTCTACACCCTCATCATGGGGTTGTTGATGTATATCCGCACGCACCCCGATGTGCCCGACGAGACAGTCAAGGAAATCATCGCCTCGACACTCCACATCGAGGGCTATACCGCCAAGTATCCGGAGCGCAAGCCCCAGAACTGACGACATTTGGCCAAACTGCCCGCGATCGGAAGAGGGGCCGCGGGCGTGTGAAAGGAGAGCAGCATGCTGTTCGATGTTTGGGGTAGCGATACCCTTATCCACTGGGCCGGCTGGGCCATGGTCTTTATTGGCCTGATCGTGCTCAACGAGGTCGGCCGCCGCACCAAGCTGGGCGCGGCAATCATCTTTGGCGTGGCTCCGCTGGCCATGACCATCTACTGCGTCGCCATCGCCATCGGCGTTTCGCAGGGCGCCGAGTGGGCGCTCACCAACCCCACCCATGTGTACCAGAACAGCTGGTTCCACTACGCCAAGGTCTACGCGGCGTTGGCCGGTTGCTGGGGCTTCATCGCCATTAAGTATCAGTGGGGCAAAATCGGCAAGGCACACTGGTTCCGCGCGTGGCCGTTTGTGATCGTCGCCATCAACATCATGATCGCCGTCGTGTCCGACTTTGAGAGCGCCTATCACTTCTTTGTCCTGGGCCAGTCCACTTGGGTCACCTCCGAAGGTGCTACGCAACTTGCCGGCTGGAACAACGTGTTCAACGGCATCGCCGGTATCATCAACATCTTCTGCATGACCGGTTGGTGGAGCGTCTACGCCTCCGAGGACAAGACCGACATGCTGTGGCCCGACATGACCTGGGTCTACATCATCGCCTACGATATCTGGAACTTCTGCTACACCTACAACTGCCTGCCCGCCCACTCCTGGTTCTGCGGCTTTGCGCTGCTGCTGGCGCCCACCGTCGCCGCCTTTATCTGGAACAAGGGCGGCTGGATTCAGAACCGCGCCTTTACGCTGGCCATTTGGTGCATGTTTGCCCAGGTGTTCCCGTTCTTCCAGGAGGAGTCCATCTTTGTGACCCACTCCACGCTCGACCCCGTCGCCGCCACCGCGGTCTCGATCGCCGCGCTGATCGCCAACATCGCCGCGATCATCTACATCGCCTACCGCGCCAAGAAGCTCGGCCGCAATCCCTACAAGCAGGATGTCTTTGAGGGCACCAGCGATTGGGAGAAGGCTACCGCTCGCCGCGCCAAGGTGGATTACGCACACGCCGAGTAACGCGCCCGGTGCACATGCCGCTTGAATGCGAAGTCGCCTGGCCGACTCCGCGCAATGCAACGTATTGCATACCCCCGGAAAGCGATTTGCCCGCTTTCCGGGGGCTTTTTGCTGTTGCGCGCATCCATATTCAAAACCTCTCGCACAGATAAAATCAGATTTCCAATTGCCTGACAGCTCTATATGACCCTGTTTTTGGGTACATTGTTGTCCCGATATTGAGCTTGGGGGATGTATGAAAGATGAAACGATGGGCCAAGAGGATGCGGCCCAAGATGCAGAAGCTTGCGCTGAGGCCTTGGAGAGCTTAGACCGGATTTCACTCGATGAGATTGCGTTTGACGATTCGGGCGCTGACGTGCAGGATGAGCCGGAAGCCGAGGCGCAGTCCGATGATCAGGATGCAGACGACGTTGAGCCTGCCGAGGATGAGGCAGATCACGAAGACACCGAAAGCGAGGCCGGCAACCAGCCCGAATCCGACACGGGCGAGGAAACCGTCTTGCTCGACAGCTTGCCGGCCGAGGATTCGCTGACCCGCGAGCTTCCTGGCCTGGGTTCCGCACCAGCCGTGGACGAGACCATCGCCATGGGCGATATTCCCCTACCGTCCGTTCCTTCGGCACGCGAAGCCGAGGCTCGTCATCGTAAGATGCCGCCCAAGCGCCGCAACCTGATGGTTGCCGGCGTTGTGGCCGTCGCGCTCGTCGCCGGCGGCGCAGGCTATGCTGCCTGGAACGGATATCAGCAAGAGCAGGCTGCCGCTGTCGCCGCCAGTGCGCACACGATGATGTCGGTGCAGATTGGCGTGCATGCCGCGGGACTCGACTGCTCCACCGGCTCAAAGATCCCCGTGCAGGTGAGTGGCCAGGACTCCGACGGCTCTTCTGTGAGCGAAACGCTCTACGTTGACGAGCACGGCCGCGGCATCAAACTGCTGCCCGGCGATTACACGCTCTCCATCGCTGCCTCCCCCATCGCGGCCGACGGCACCATCTATACCGTCCCGACCACTAAGACGCAGGTCACCGTTAAGAGCGATGGACAGGATTTAAGCGCCCAGGCTGCCTTTAAACTCAAGGTGCCTTCGGCCGACACGGTAACCAACGACCAGATCGACGCCGCCGCCAAATATGCCGAGGAGGGAGGCACGAGCTCCGCCGCCACCGCCAAGGTGCTCCAGCAGGCGGCAACTGCGCGTCGCAATGCTGCCGTCAATGCCGTGGGCGCGCAAAAGGCACAGGCGGCCCGTGATGCTGACGCTCGCCACAAGGCAACCGACCTCTACCAGCTCGATATTCCCGTCGAGTGGTACGGCAAGGTCGAGACTTGGCAGAATGGCAGCACGCTATGCATCTATCTTGCCGGCGACAGCGATACGCCGCTTGTGACGCTTGTCACGGTGCGCGACGGCGAAAGCTTTACGCCCGATGAGGGCGACGCGGTTTTGGGTGCGGCAAACCTCGGCAACGGCTACACCGTCTACGCCAGCGGCCCCGTTTATCCATACGTGGTGCCCCAGACTATCAACGGGCGCACGCAGAGCCCCGTGTCGACCTATCCCATGGACACGGCCATTGAGCTTGTCGAGCTCACGACCGGCAACCGCTATACGTATAGCCAGATCAAGAACGACCTGGTTGGCAAAGACGGCAACGCAGACGCCGCGACCAAACTCGAGACCGACTATCTCGCCCAGATTCTCCTGCCGAGCATCAAGGCCCAGGACTAGCCTGGCGCAGCAAGGTGCTCCCCAACTGTGATGAAGGAGCCAGGAGGTCCTGACCCCACAGGTCCATAGATGATTAGGCAAGGAGCCACTTCCATGCGGGCATAACGTGTACCACACCGTGCTCGCACGGAATATCGGTCTGTTCATCCATGGTAACGATTGCCGACTCGCCAAGATCGAACTGGACCATCGAGGCATCAAGCGCGGCAATTTCGCGCTCGCGCGTTTTCTCGCTTGTCATATCCACACTTACCTGAATCAGGCCGTAAGCCTGCATGAGCAGTGCATCCCCAGCCACAAAGTCCACCTCATGGCTTTTATTCTTATCTTTAATCAGCAGGCGGCAAACCGAACCGGACCGCACGGCTGGAGCCCTTCTTCTGAGCGCATTGAACACCGCAGTCTCGAGCCTCTGGCCCTGATCAAATGCCGATGCGGGAGAGAATGCTCCGAACATCGCAGGATCGACAGCGTAGACTTTAGATGCGGACCGCGCATTATTTGCAAGTGAGCGCGTGAACTCCGGCACCGAAAACAACAGGTAGGCGTCCTCGTAATACTCAAGTAAGTCGCCGAGCGAATTACGACTGACGGGTATCTGCCTACTTTTGAACTCGTTGTACACCTTGTTCACTGACAGCTCTCGTGCCGAAGATGCCATACACCGCGTCAGGAACAGTGAAGCCAAACGAGGGTTCTTGATGTCGTAGCGCTCAACGACGTCCATGGCGACCGTTCGCGACGCATATTCCTGTAGCAGCTGAATCGCGTCCGCGGGCGTCTGCTCTAGCGTCGCGATGAATCCCCCTCGCTCAAGATATCCGATCAGATGATGTCGAAGCAGTGCTGCATCGCTCGATGAAAAGGGTGCATCCGGCTCAGGAACGCTCCCCGTCTTATATCGGACGTATTCCGAAAAACTCAACGGAAACAGCTCTCGCACAAGAGAGCGGCCCCTGAACTCGCTCTTAAGTTCCGAGGACAGCATCTTAGAAGAAGATCCCGTCACGTAGACGGTCGCTTTCTTCGTATCGACCACACGCCGCAGAAACGCACCCCATTCGGGAATTTCCTGGATTTCATCGAAGAAAATGTAGGCGCCCTCGGTTCGAGCAGCAGGATATAGCGCATAGAATGTATCGAGCACGTCCGTTAGCAGCGACGGCTCATACGGACGCAAGCGCTCATCCTCAAAATTGAAATAAAGCATCCGGTCAAGCTCGATACCTTGACCCTGAAGCCGCTGCATCTCCTGATACAGGCGATACGTCTTTCCACAACGACGGGCTCCCACAATCAGATTTACGATGTTGTCGCGCTTGGGTTCCTGCGGGTTTCCCAGATCAAGGTCGCGCTCAAAGACCTGTGGAACTCCTTGTTGCTCAAAGTCCTTTATTTTCTGGGCCACCAAGTCGTTGAATGCCATGATTCTCCAATCTTGCTTATATGCTAATCAAGATTATATCGATTCTTGATTAGCAGGAGAGCAAGATTACGTGTAACTTGATTAGTAGCTAAGCAAGTTTTTCTGTTGCCGAACATCAAAGGCCAGGGCTAGCGGCTCCTATTAGATGCTGGCTCACATAGCAGCCCAAGTAGCTAAAAGAGCCCCGTCCCAAATGAGTTCGTTAGCGCCAGGGGTCGGCTTCGAACAGCGGCTCGCGCTCGGGGCGGCGGTCGCTGTAGGGATCGTAGCCGTCGTCATCCTCGTTCTCGGCACGGATGTAGGGGTCGCGCGGCTTGGGTGCCGGCTTAGGCGCAGGCTTGGGTGCGGCGGGTGCGGCATCGGTCGCCGGCGTGTTCGTCTTGTTCTTGTCTGTCATCTGCGCATCTCCTTGCATCGCATCCGTTCAACATCATCGATTGTCGCACGAAAAAGGGCGGCGGATCCAATTGGATCCGCCGCCCTTGGCGTTTTGCGATGAGGGGCGGTTTTAAGCCGGTCCCAAAATCTACTCGGCGTCTGGGACCTCGTAGGTGGCCGTCGGCGTGTTATCGCACACGACGGTAAAGCCGCCGTCCTTGTCGGCATCGACCGTCACCTGATCGCCCTCGCGCACCGTACCGTCGATGATGGCGGCGGCGATGGCGTCCACGACCTCGCGCTGGACCAGGCGCTTGAGCGGACGGGCGCCAAAGACCGGGTCCAGGCCGCCCACGGCGAGCATCTGCTTGGCCGCCGGGGTGATGGCAAGCGTCATGCGCTCCTTGGCCAGACGTGCGCGGACGTCGGCGAGCTGAATATCGACGATCTTTTCGATCTGCGCCATGCCGAGCGGATGGAACACCACGATATCGTCGATACGGTTGAGGAACTCGGGGCGGAAGGTTTGAGCCATGGCCGCGTCGACCTGATGGCGCATCTCCTCCTCGTCCTTGCCGGACAGATCGGCGATAGCCTTGGAACCCACGTTGGACGTCATGATGATAATCGTGTTCTTGAAGGACACCTGGCGACCCTGGCCATCGGTCAGACGGCCGTCGTCAAGCACCTGCAATAGCACGTTAAAGACATCCGGATGAGCCTTCTCCATCTCGTCGAGCAAGATCACGGAGTACGGACGACGGCGCACGGCCTCGGTGAGCTGGCCGCCCTCGTCGTAGCCCACGTATCCCGGAGGCGCACCGATCAGACGCTGGACGCTGAACTTCTCCATATACTCGGACATGTCGATACGCACGAGCGCGCGCTCGTCATCGAACAGGCACTCGGCCAGCGCCTTGGCGAGCTCGGTCTTGCCTACGCCGGTGGGGCCCAGGAAGAAGAAGCTGCCGATGGGCTTGTCCGGATCGGAGAGACCCGCACGGCTGCGGCGCACGGCCGCGGCCACGGCGGACACGGCCTCGTCCTGGCCAATGACGCGCTTATGCAGCTCGCCCTCCAGGCCCTTCAACTTGTCGAGCTCGCCCTGCATCATCTTGGACACGGGCACGCCGGTCCAGGCACTCACGACCTCGGCGATCTCATCGGAGGTCACCTGCTCGTTGAGACCCTCGCCGTCCTGCCGCTTTTGCGCCTCGAGCGCGGCCTCGGCATCCTGAATCTGCTGCTGCAGACCCGGAATCACAGAGTAGCGCAGCTCGGACGCACGGCCCAGGTCGCCGTTGCGCGTCGCGCGCTCCTCTTCGCTCTTGGCCTCGTCAAGCTGGCCCTTGAGCTCCTGCACGTGGTCGATGGCGTTCTTTTGGTTGAGCCAGCCGGCCTTTTGCACGTTGAGCTTTTCCTGGACCTCGGCAATCTCCTGGCGCAGGGCTTCCAGACGCTCCTTGGAGGCGTCATCGGTCTCCTTCATGAGCGCCTGCTCCTCGATCTGCAGCTGGGTGAGCTGACGCGTGGTGGCGTCGATCTCGACCGGCATGCTGTCGAGCTCCATGCGCAGGCGGCTTGCGGCCTCATCGACCAGGTCGATGGCCTTGTCGGGCAGGAAGCGGTCGGCGATGTAGCGATCGGAGAGGTCGGCGGCGGCCACGAGCGCGCTATCGGTGATATGCACGCCGTGGAAGATCTCGTACTTCTCCTTGAGGCCACGCAGGATCGAGATGGTGTCCTCGACGGTAGGCTCGCTCACCATAACGGTCTGGAAACGACGGGCGAGCGCCGCGTCCTTCTCGATGTACTTGCGGTATTCGTCAAGCGTGGTCGCGCCGATCGCGTGCAGGTCGCCACGAGCGAGCGCCGGCTTGAGGATATTGCCGGCGTCCATGGAGCCCTCGGTGGCACCCGCGCCCACGATGGTGTGGAGCTCATCGATGAACAGGATGACCTTGCCCTCGGACTTTTGCACTTCCTTGAGCACAGCCTTCAAGCGGTCCTCGAACTCGCCGCGGTACTTGGCGCCGGCGACCAGCGCGCTCATGTCGAGCTCGATGAGGTCGCGATCGCGCAGGGTGCTCGGCACGTCGCCGGCCACGATACGCTGGGCGATGCCCTCGACGATGGCCGTCTTGCCGACGCCCGGCTCGCCGATGAGCACGGGGTTGTTCTTGGTGCGGCGGGACAGGACCTGAATAGTACGACGGATCTCGTCGGTACGGCCGATGACCGGGTCGAGCTTGCCGGCGCGGGCCAGGTCGCAGATGTTGCGTCCGTACTGCTCCAGCGCCTCAAACTGGGTCTTGTCCTCGGCAGACGTCACGCGGTCATCGCCACGCAGCTCCTCGTAGACCTGCTCGATGCGCTCCTTGGTGACGCCGGCGTCGCGCAGTACGCGGCCCGCCTCGCCCTTGTCCTCGGCAAGCGCCATCAGCAAATGCTCGGTCACCACAAAGCTGTCGCCCATCTTGGTGGCCTTCTTCTCGGCCTTCTCGATGACGCGGACGAGCTCATTGGACAGGCCCATCTGCTGGCCCTCGCCCGAAACCTTGGGCGCGCGGTCGATGGCATCTTGTGTGGAGCGCGCAAGCTGAGCCGGGTCGGCGCCGATGCGCTCGATGATCACGGAGATATTGCGCTCGCCGGCACCGAGCAGGGCGGACAGCAGGTGAATCGGCTCCACCGCGCCGGCCTGCGCGTCGGCAGCCGTGCTCATGGCGGTCTGCAGCGCCTCGCGCGACGTCATTGCTAGCTTATCGATTCTCATGGAATCACCTCTCTTGGGGCGGCCGCCCTACGGGGCGGCTTCACGTTGTTCGAGAAGTATTGTTGCCAGCTTTGTACGATCTTATACACAAATCTAAGTCTCTATATATAAGATTTTCTGAGTGATTGATGGATAGGGTACTGAGATGTCAGCCCGCCGCTGCCCAGGCGCACTACCGTCTCGATCTGTAACATCTAGCAGCCATTTTTGATCCTAGATGTTACGGATCAAGATGAAATGACCAGCGGCAACCGTTTGTCTCAATCTGTAACATCTACTCGGCAAATTAGGGTCTAACTGTTACAAATCGAGACGAACGAAGACACCTGAGTCGAAAATCTAAATCTGTAACACCAGGCCCACTTTTAGCGGCCAAGATGTTACAGATCGAGACAAACCGAGAACTACTACAAAGGGGACGGGTACCTTTGTGGTAGTCGCGGTCTCTACTCCTTCGCCGAACCCGTACTTCCCGATTCGACGGTCCAGGGCATCTCATCCTCGAACAGCCATGTACGGGCAGACCCACTATCGCGTGCAGTCTGCGGGTCAGGCAAGCAGGTCTGTTTATAGGCATCTTGGATACACTGACCCATAAAATCGTTGAGCTCGGTCTGGTCGCCCTCCATGACATAGGCGACATCGCCGTCCATGATGTAGATGCCCGGACCCTCATTGCCCTCGTAGCCCGGATCGTACGAGACATCACATAACTTTGCGCCGTTTGCAGTGTCCAGCTCGATGGAAGAGTGGCATCCGCCAACCATGTCGTTCGCTTTTGCCCGATAGGACGCATATCTGTACCAACGCTTAAATGTTTTGCCCTTGAGTAGCTTGGACGCCCTATCGATCAGGCTTGTATCCGTGGTATAGCGCATGGCCCCAAGCTGAATACGCGGATAATTGCTAATACCCAGCACAGCCGGCTGCTCATCAAAATCAACGGTAATGGTCTCGGGCTTGTCGTCGCCGGTCAGAAGTTCGACAGATTGAGTCACAGGCTTGACCACCGGCTCCGTCACCGCAGCAGGTAGAAACGCCATGCCGACAGCGCCCATGCCAACCACAGTGATCGCAAGCGCCAAAACAATCAATCCAATACGGGCAGGACTTCTCACAGCAAAGCACCTCGCAACGCAAACCTTCGCTACCTGCACTAATGATATCGCCAGCCAGCACTATTACCAAAAGAAGCCGCGCGCTCCTCACCACCACAAAGGGGACAGGCGCCTTTGTGGTGGTTCTCGGTTTCGACGGCCAGCTGTCACACGTTATGAGATTAAAATTGAATTGTTAGCTGAGATTATTCATTTGTCATCGAGCTTGCCTGCTCTTAGTCTCGAGGAGCGCATATGAAGCCGCCTCATTCCACCGGTCGCAACGTCATCGCCATTCTCGCCATACCCATCGTGATGCTCTTCCTTATCGTCATCACGCCCTTTTCCCTTGGTATCACCTCGCCCTTCGATTTATGCGGAATGGTCGACGCCGGCTCGCGTGCCACCTCGCTCTCCTTTATCTGTCGCGGCGTGTTTTACGAAGATGGAATTCCCACCGGAATTTGGCAGTCAAAGTTGCCACTGCTCGGTCAGATCGACGGATGCTCCCCCTATTTCTGCCTTGGACCTCAGGCGCTAAACTATCTAATCGACGACCAGCCACTCGACTCCATCACCCTCGCCTACGACTACGCACCAAACACCGATGAGCGCCACATGAACCAAGTCCTCGACAAGATGCTTGGACAGTGCGGGCTCACCGAGGAGGCCGGTCGAACCATCTATAGCAACCAGAAATTAAAGCGAACAGAACTCCGCCGTGTCGGAAAAATCAAAGGGCGAAACGGGGCCGCCTACTGGGATGCCTGGGCAACACGCGACAAGGGCGAATTCGGACACAGCACCTATATGGTCACTGTCTACACCAAAGATGGAATCAAGGACGATGTTGACGATTTCGCGTCATCCAAACTCGGCATCCCCAAAACAACCAAACCCGCCAACCCGGATGATATTCTGTAGGGCCGCCCATTAACATGCCGCTCAACGATCACAACAACATCGAGCTCGTCCCCACCACCACAAAAGTGCCTGTCCCCTTTGTGGTGGTCCAAAAAAGAAGCCGCTCCGATAACAGAGGCGGCATCAAGCAAGTCTATTTTTAGCGTCCCTCAAGACCCAACGAGAACGTCGCGGTAGCCCCTGCCACACCTTTCCCTCGGGCGACCCTCGCGAAGCGCGTGAGCACGAGGGAAAGGTGTGGCCGGGGCGTACAGCAGCGTTACTCGGCAGCGGCCTTGAACTTGTTGTAGTTGATCAGGCAGCCGGCCTTGACGATGGCACGCTCCTCGGCCGTCATATCGGCAATGTAGAGCTCAATCTGCTCGACCGCACCATCGGCGTGCACCACGTAGGCGGCGATGTCCTTCAGGTCGCCATCGAGCGCGGCACGGATACCCGGCACAAAGACGTAATCGCCCACCTCAAAGTTGGGCTCGGCCTCCATCTGGAAGGGCACCATGCCCCAGTTCATCACGTTGGAGCGATAGCGCTTGGTGGCGTACTCGTGGACGATGTTGGCCAGGCCGCCAATTACGCGCTGGCAGCTCGCGGCCTGCTCGCGGGCGCTGCCGTCACCAGGCTTCTTGGCGTAAATCATGGAACCGAACTCGGTCGCCTTGGCATCGGCCGCGACACCCGCGCCGGCCAGCGCCTCAAACACACCGGCAAGCTCGGCATCGAGCGCCGCCAGGTCGCTCGCGGACTCGCCGGAAACGCGACGCTTCTCCACAGCGTCGACCTCCTTGGAGCGACCCACGTAGGCCGGGTCGCGGCGGCTGAGCGTAAACTCAGCCAGGCCCAGCGGATTGGAGCGGAAGGAGCTCGTCTCGCCCGAGGGAATGAGCTCGTCGGTCGTGGTGACCAGGTCCATGATCTTGGAGCACACCTTGAGCAGGATATCGTCGCCGAGCGGCTCCATCGCGGGCCACGGCTTGATGTTGGGGCCCTCAACCAGCTCGTCGGCAGGCTCCGCCTTGCCAAAGCCCCAGTACACACGCTTTTTGTACGGTGCGTCATCAAAGGTGTACTCGCAGGCCTCGTCCCAAGTCTCCTCGGGCAGGTCGGTCGCCGGCGTCAGAACGCCGCCGTTGGCAGCCGTCGCCGCAATGGAGCGGGCGTCCATCAGGGCCACGGCGCTCAGCTGGCCATTGCCCGGCTTGGAACCCTCGCGGTTGGGGAAGTTGCGCGTGGTGTGGCGAATGGACAGGCCGTTGTTGGCGGGCGTGTCGCCGGCACCGAAGCACGGGCCGCAGAATGCCGTGCGCACGATCGCGCCGGCCTCCATAAGGTCGTAGATATAGCCGCGGCGTGTAAGCTCGAGTGCCACGGGCTGGCTCGTGGGATAGACCGACAGCGAGAACTCGCCGCAGCCGGTGTTGGCGCCCTTGAGCACGCGGGCAGCCTGGACCACGGAGTCGTAGTTGCCGCCCGAGCAGCCGGCGATAACGCCCTGCTGCACGTGCAGCTTGCCGTCGACGATCTTGTCGAGCAGGCTAAAGTGCGTCTTGCCCTCGCCGATCTTAGCGGCCTCGAGCTCGACCTCGTGCAGGATGTCCTCGAGGTTCTCGTTGAGCTCGTCAATCTCAAAGCCGTTGGAAGGATGGAACGGCAGCGCGATCATGGGCTTGACGCTCGACAGGTCGACCTCGACGCAGCCGTCATAGTAGGCGACATCGGCGGGCTTGAGCTCGCGGTAGTCGTCACCGCGGCCGTGCATGGTCAAAAACGCGTGTGTGTCCTCGTCGGTAGCCCAGATGCTCGACAGACAGGTGGTCTCGGTGGTCATGACGTCGACGCCGTTGCGGTAGTCGGTCGTCATGCTCGCGATGCCGGGGCCCACAAACTCCATGACCTTATTCTTGACGTAGCCCTTGGCAAAGACGGCACGGATGATGGCGAGTGCCACATCGTGCGGGCCAACGCCGGGGCGCGGGGCACCCGTGAGGTAGATGGCGACGACGCCGGGATAGGCGACATCGTAGGTGTCGCGCAGCAGCTGCTTTGCCAGCTCGCCGCCGCCCTCGCCCACGGCCATGGTGCCCAGAGCGCCGTAGCGGGTGTGCGAGTCGGAGCCCAGGATCATCTTGCCGCAGCCCGCCAAGTTCTCACGCATAAAGGAGTGGATAACGGCGATATGCGGCGGAACGAAGATGCCACCGTACTTCTTGGCAGCCGAGAGGCCAAAGACGTGGTCGTCCTCGTTGATGGTGCCGCCCACGGCGCACAGCGAATTATGGCAGTTGGTGAGCACGTAAGGCAGCGGGAACTGCTCCATGCCCGAGGCGCGCGCCGTCTGGATGATGCCGACAAAGGTGATGTCGTGGCTCGCCATGGCATCGAAGCGAATCTTGAGCGCCTCGGGGTCGCCGGACGTATTGTGTGCCTGAAGGATCGAATACGCGATGGTGCCGCGCTTGGCATCCTCGGGCGTCTGCGTAATACCACGCTCGGCAGCCTCGGCCGCAGGCACAACCTCGCTGCCACGGCGCAGGTAGATGCCGTCCTCGTACAGCTTGACCATACTGTCTCCCACTCTGCCCAAAAGATTTGGGCGCATAGCATACATTCGTTCAATATCGTGCCATAGAACGGTTGCGAGTGGGTTGCGAATCTACACGTTCACTTTATCTCAGTAAAGTAAAGGACGAGCCCAGCGTGGGCCGGCAGATTTGGTGCAAGAGTGTCCCTTTCGACTAGTCATTTAAGAACGTCCCCAATGACTACCCTACCGCATCCGGAGCAAGGCAGCGCCGCAGGTAGAGGACGGACAGCGAGCGACGTCCAGAGCGAACAAGTTGGCATGAAAAAGGCAAGGCATAGACCTTCTGGTCATGCCTTGCCTTTTGAATGACAAATTGTCGCTCTGGCGGGCTTGCAGCGTCGAGCCGTTACGCGGTTTGGTAAAACCGCGTAACTATAAGTCCCCGCCGGCGCCCAGTAGCTTGCGCATGACTTGCTCGGGGTTGACTGAGCCGTCGCGCGGGGCCAGGGCGGTGATCTTCTTCTGCATCTTATACTCGTGCAGCTCGTCCTCGAGCTGGCGTACGCGGGCGCGGAGCTTCTCGTTCTCGCGCTCGCGCTCCTCAGCACGCTCCTTCATATCGAGGATGCGCACCACGCCGGCGAGGTTGATGCCCTCATCGGTCAGTTGGTTGATGAGTTCCAGACGCTCGATATCGGCGCGCGAATACAGGCGCGTGTTACCGCCCGAGCGCTGAGGATTCACCAGGCCCTTGGACTCGTAGACGCGCAGAGTCTGCGGGTGCATGCCGGTCAGCTCGGCCGCCACGCTGATCATGTACAGCGGTTTGTTCCTATTGTCCTCGGCCATGCTACCTGACCCCTTTCCGTCTCGTTATCGTCCATCATAAGCCCGCGGGCGCGGGCGTGCGCCATGACCGCTCTAGAACGTCGCCTTGTAACGGTTGACCTTCTCGCGATAATCGCGCGTGTCGGCCTCGCGCAGCTTGGTCATGGCATCGCGCTCATCGTCGGACAGGTTCGTGGGAACCTGCACCTTGATCTCGACGAGCAGCGCACCCGTGCGACCGCGATGCTTAACGTCGGGTGCACCCATCTCCTTAAAGCGGAACTTCTTGCCCGTCTGGGTGCCCGCCGGCACCTTCAGACGAACCGTCGCGCCGCCGGGTGTGGGCACATCCACCGTGCAGCCGAGCGCCGCCTCATAAACCGAGATCGGCACCTCCATGGTCACGTCGGCACCCTTGCGCTTAAACAGCGGATGCTCCTCCACATGCGTGGTCACGACCAGGTCGCCGCGCTCGCCTCCGGCAACGCCATACTCGCCGCGACGCTTGTAGCGTAGCTTGCCGCCGTCGACCGCACCCGCAGGCACCGAGACCGTGATGGTCTGCTGCTCGCCCGTCGAGGGAATGCGGTAGGTGACCTTGTGCGTCACGCCGCGAAACGCGTCCTCGGCTGTTACGTCGACAGTCAGCGACAGGTCGCCGCCCTTGCGCGCACGGTTGCGGCCCGCGCCCGCACCGGCAGCGCCCGCGGCCCCGGCAAAGCCCGAGCCCCAATCGCTGCCCCAGGCGCCGTTGCCGCTAAAGATGCTGTCGAAGATATCGCCCCAGCCGCTGGCGCCCGCGCCGGCACCGTAGCCGCCGCCATACGCTCCGCCCGCGCCCGGCATGCCGCCGAACATGAGCATCTGGTCGTACTCTTTGCGCTTCTTCTCGTCCGAAAGCGTCTCGTAGGCCTCGCTAATCTCCTTAAACTTGGCCTCGTCGCCGCCGGCATCGGGGTGATATTTTTGCGCGAGCTTGCGAAACGCGCTCTTGATCTCTTTGTCGGAGGCGCTCTTGGATACGCCCAGGATGTCATAGAAGGTTTTGCCTGCAGCCATCGTAGCTCCTCTCCTGTTTCATCCGCCGTCCAGCGGACGGCGGCTCATGCTTTCATATGGCACTAGGCCAGAAAGGGCCCCGGGTGTTGCCCCGGGGCCCTTCTCAATTACTCCTCGGTGCTCTCAGCCGTATCGGCCGCAGCATCCTCGGGCGCCACTTCGGGCTCCGGTGCGGGGCGCTTCTCGCCACCGTAGGTCACCGTCACCATCGCGGAGCGCAGAATGCGGTCCGCCATGCGGTAGCCCTTCTGGTACACATCGTTGACGGTCTCGTCGTACTGCGATGCGTCCTCGACGCGGCCCACGGCCTGGTGCTCGAGCGGATCGAACGCCTCGCCCTTGGGGTCGATGGGCTCAACGCCCTCGTGCGCAAACACATCGAGCAGCTTGGCATGTACCGCATCGACGCCATCGACGAACTGCTTAAAGTCGTCGGAAAGCTCCTGGCTGCGGGCATGGTCGATTGCACGCTCGATATCGTCAACCACCGGCAACAGCGCGGTGACAAGCTTCTCGGTCGCGCGCTCGCGCTCGGCGATACGCTCGCTGGCGGTGCGGCGACGGAAGTTCTCCCAGTCGGCCTGCAGGCGGGCGGTACGCTCGGTGGCGTCCTTTGCCTTGTCCTCGGCGGCCTTCTGAGCCTCTGCCGCAGCATCGAGCTCTTTGCGCACGTCGGCAAGCTCCTTTTGGGCCTGCTCGAACTTGAGCTTAAAGTCGTTGTCGGCGGCTTCTTCACCGGCGCGGATAGCGGCTTCCACCATCTCGTCCTCGGTCATCGTCGCCTCCTTGTTGGAATCCTCTACCTGGTTCTCGGCAGCCTCGGCGGCCTCGGCCTCGTTGGCCTCGGTATCGTCGACGGCCTCTACGGGAATCTTCACGTCCTTCTCCTCAGAGTCAACGGGGGCGGCGCCAGCGGCGGCCGCCTCCGTGCGAGCTTTACGGGCGGACATGATTACTTGTCCTCGTCGTCCACAACCTCGTAGTCGGCGTCGACAACGTCATCGTCGGCAGGCTGGGCACCGGCGGCACCGTCGGTCTGCTGCTGAGCGTCGGCGTAGACAACCTGGGCCAGCTCGTAGGCCACGGACTGCAGGGACTCGCCGGCGGCCTTGATGGCCTCGACGTCAGAGCCCTCGAGCGCCTTCTTGGCGTCGGCAATAGCGGTCTCGGCCTTGGACTTCACGTCGGCGGAAACCTTGTCGCCCAGCTCGTTGAGGGTCTGCTCGGTGGAGTAGCACAGGCTGTCGGTCTGGTTGCGAACCTCGACCTCTTCCTTCTGCTTCTTGTCCTCCTCGGCATGAGCCTCGGCGTCCTTGACCATACGATCGACTTCGTCGTCGGACAGAGCGGTGGAGCCGGAAATGGTGATCTGCTGCTCCTTGCCGGTGCCCTTGTCCTTAGCAGAGACCTTGACGATGCCGTTGGCGTCGATGTCGAAGGTGACCTCGATCTGCGGCACGCCGCGGCGGGCAGCCGGGATGCCGGTCAGCTGGAACTTACCGAGCGACTTGTTATCGCGGGCAAGCTCGCGCTCGCCCTGGAGCACGTTGATCTCGACGCTGGTCTGGTTGTCGGCAGCGGTGGAGTAGACCTCGGTCTTGGAGGTCGGGATCGTGGTGTTGCGGTCGATCATCTTGGTCATGATGCCGCCCATGGTCTCGACGCCCAGCGACAGCGGGGTAACGTCGAGCAGCAGGATGCCCTCGACGTCGCCGGTGAGCACGCCGCCCTGGACGGCAGCGCCGTCGGCAACGACCTCGTCGGGGTTCACGGACATGTTGGGCTGCTTGCCGGTCATGGTCTTGACCAGATCCTGGACGGCGGGCATACGGGTGGAGCCGCCGACGAGGATGACCTCGGTCAGATCGGAGAGCTTGAGCTTAGCGTCGCGCAGGGCGTTGGTGACAGGCTGCTTGCAGCGCTCGAGCAGGTCGCGGGTGATCTTCTCGAACTCGGCGCGGGTCAGCGTGTAGTTGAGGTGCAGCGGGCCGGACTGGTTCATGGTGATGAACGGCAGGTTGATGGTGGACTGCTGGGCTGCGGAGAGCTCCTTCTTGGCGTTCTCGGCGGCCTCCTTCAGACGCTGCAGGGCCATGGGGTCCTGACGCAGGTCGACACCGTTCTCCTGCTGGAACTTGTCAGCCATCCAGTCGATGACGCGCTGATCCCAGTCGTCGCCGCCCAGGTGGTTGTCGCCCGAGGTGGACAGAACCTCAAACACGCCGTCGGCGAGGTCGAGGATGGAGACGTCGAAGGTACCGCCGCCCAGGTCGAAGACCAGAATGCGCTGGTCGGTGCCCTGCTTGTCCAGGCCATAGGCCAGAGCAGCAGCGGTCGGCTCGTTGACGATACGCTTGACGTTGAGGCCGGCGATCTTACCGGCGTCCTTGGTGGCCTGACGCTGGGCGTCGTTGAAGTAGGCCGGGACGGTGATGACGGCGTCGGTGACGGTCTCGCCCAGATACTTCTCGGCGTCGGCCTTCATCTTTGCGAGCGTCATGGCGCTCACCTGCTCGGCGGTATAATCCTTGCCCTCGATATCGACGACGGCACGGCCACCCTGGCCCTCCTTGACCTCATACGGCACGGTCTTGATCTCGGAGGTGCACTCGGAGTACTTGCGGCCCATGAAACGCTTGATGGAGAACACGGTGTTCTTGGGGTTGGTGACAGCCTGGTTCTTAGCGGCCTTACCCACGACGCGGTCGCCGTCGGCACGGAAGCCAACAACGGACGGGGTGGTGCGGTCGCCCTCGGCGTTCACGATAATGGTCGGAGAACCGCCCTCGAGGACGGCCATTGCGGAGTTAGTAGTACCAAGGTCGATACCAAGAATCTTACTCATTAGAAATTCCCTCTCTCTTGTGCGTTCGCGCCGCCTCGACGGTCTGTCGTGTGGCGCTTCGGCTTGTCTTTCAGGATGTAGTGTATCCCCTTATGGGCCGGAATATACAAAATCTAAGTCAATTCATATAAGATTTCTTATCTCTGAGAGTTTAGGTTCTCAAATGCGCAGGTAGATGCACTGTTTGAGTTCTCGGCAGATCTATTGAGATCTATGTAGAGATGGCTGAGGTTTGGGCTTGGGAGCGCACATGGCGGCCCCGGGCTTCCCTGGGGAAAGTTCGACCCGTTTTTCGGCCAAATAATGGGATGCGGTTTCCGCAAGCACACTCAATCGCGCAATATTGTAAGTCACCTATAGCTAACATTTGCGCAGCTCAACGGCCCCACCTGCGCGTTTTTTAGTAAACCTTGGCATACTCGGCGAACGGTATGAAGATGCCGGCCAGAGGGTATTGCAAACGGTCGCTCCCGTGGTATGTTTTTGCCCGAATCAAACCGGCGCGCATCGCCTGTAGCGTCGGTCAACAGAGAGGAAACTACCATGGCTCATCCCGTAATTGATGCCGACGAGTGCATCGCTTGTGGCGTTTGCGTCGACTCCTGCCCCGCTGGCGTTCTGGAGCTCCAGGACGTCGCTACCGTCGCTGACGAGGACTCCTGCGTCGCCTGTGGCGCTTGCCAGGACGCTTGCCCCGCCGGCGCGATCACCGAGATCGTCGAGGAGTAACAACTCCCCCGCTTGCACACTCACAAGTACACCGTGCACAAAAAGGAGGCCTCCGCATCGCCGCGGAGGCCTCCTTTTGCATGTGTTCTAGGACAAATCATCCTCGTAGGGCATTAAATCGGCAAGGTAGCCCTTCTCCTTGAGCATGGCCTCGATCTCGTCGAGAGTTTGCTCGTCATCTGCCGCAATGCGATGGAAGTGATAGCCACTCGTCACCGTTAATAGTGGAAAGCTCTTGCCGCTCTCGATATCGTGCAGGTAGCGCTCAACATCGCGACGATTGCGAATGTCCAGGTCGGCCGTGATCTTACCGTACACGCGGTGATTGACGATCACGTTGAGCACGGCGCCGCCGGCGTCGACGATACTCGTGAGCTCATCGCCTGCCTGCTCCACGCTGTGGCGAACCTTGACCAAGCGCGTGGGCACGGCGGGGCTGCTGGGGGCCTCCTGTAGTACATAGCCGCGATTGGTGGCGACGATATCGTGCCCGTCGGCGCGCAGCAGGGCGATGTCCTGCACCACGACCTGACGGCTCACGCCCACCTCGCGGGCAAGAGCACTGCCCGAGACAGGATCTTTGGCTTCCTCGAGCACGGCCATGATGGAACGGCGACGCTCGCGTGCATTCATTATTTACCGTCCAGTAGACGCAGGTGCTTAAGCGAGAGGTCGAGAATAGGCGCAGAGTGCGTCAATGCCCCCGAGCTAATAAAGTCAACGCCCAGGTCGGCGAGCGCGCGGACATTGTTGGCGTCCACGTTGCCCGAGCACTCGGTCTTGGCGCGACCGGCGATAAGCTCAATCGCTGCAGCCATGTCGTCGTGGGTCATGTTGTCGAGCATGATAATATCGGCACCGGCCTCCACGGCCTCGCGTACCATGTCCAGGTTCTCACACTCAATCTCGACCGTCATGGTAAACGACGCATGGGCGCGCGCCATCTCAATCGCGCGCGCCACGCCACCGGCGGCGTCGATGTGGTTGTCCTTGAGCATGACAGCCGTCGACAGGTTATAGCGATGGTTGCTGCCACCGCCGATCTCGACTGCGGCCTTCTCGAAGACACGCATGCCCGGCGTGGTCTTGCGCGTGTCGACAAGCACGGTCTTGGTGCCCTCGAGCGCCGCCGCCATGTTGTGTGTGTAGGTGGCGATACCGCTCATACGCTGCAGATAGTTGAGCGCCACGCGCTCGCCCGAAAGCAGCACGCGCGCGTCGCCGCGCACCTGGCCCACGTGGTCGCCGGCGTGCACCTCGTCGCCGTCCGCGACATCAAACAGCACCGAGCTCTGCGGATCCAGCAGCTCAAAGGTGCGGGCGAACACGTCCAGGCCGGCGATAACGCCGTCGGCCTTGGCGATGAGCTCAACGGTAGCGGGGCGCGCCGTGGGGCACACGCTCGCCGTACTCACGTCCTCAAACGTGATGTCCTCGCGCAGAGCCTGCAAAATCAGATCATCGACGACGAGCTTCATGGTAATGGGATTCATGGTCTACTCCTCCACGGCCTGCGTGCCGGCGGCACGGGCCAAATCATCGATTGCAAGGGTATCGGCGCTCAGGGCGCGGTGACGCCCGTCAAGTGCGGGCTCACCGGCTTGCTCCACGGCCAGCGACTTGCCTGTGCGCATGTACCACGCGGCGCGGCGGCCCCAGACCAGCGCCTCGAGCAGGCTGTTGGAAGCCAGGCGGTTCTTGCCGTGCACGCCATTGCAAGCCGTCTCGCCGGCGGCGTAGAGCTCGGGCATCGAGGTGCGGCCGTCCTTGTCGACCCACACGCCGCCCATAAAGTAGTGCTGCGTGGGCGTAACGGGAATGGGATCATCCAGGATGTCGCGACCGTCCTCCAGGCAGCGCGCGCGGATGTTGGCAAAGTGCCCGGTCACCACGTCGCGCTCGACGGGGGCAAAGCTCAGCCACTCGTGCTCGGTGCCGTCGAGCTTCATCTGCTCGCGAATAGCGGCGGCGACCACATCGCGCGGCTGCAGCTCGTCGGTAAAGCGCTCGCCGGCGGCGTTGAGCAAAATTGCGCCCTCGCCGCGGCAGCTCTCGCTGATCAGGAAGGTGCGGCCCGGCTGCGGCGAGAACAGCCCCGTGGGATGAATCTGCACGTAGTCCAGGTGCTCCATCTTAATGCCATGCTCCTGAGCGATGTAGCAGGCGTCGCCGGTGAGCTGCGGGTAGTTGGTCGAGTGATCGTATACGCCGCCGATGCCGCCCGTTGCCCACAGCGTGTGGCGGGCATGGATCTTAAACGGCTCGCCGGCATGCACGCCCTCGGCGGCATTTGTCAGCTCGTCGGCGGGACGAACCGAGTTGTCCTCGTCCACGGAAACGGCGACGACGCCGGTGCACGCCGTGGAGCCATCGCGCTCGGCAGTCAGGATATCGGTCATGGCAACGTGTTCGAGAATCTGCACGTTGTCCAGCTTGCGGACAGCCTGGAGCAGTTTGGTCGTAATCTCCTTGCCCGTAATATCGGCATGGAAGGCGATGCGCGGGCGGCTGTGCGCGCCCTCGCGGGTAAAGTCGAGGCTGCCGTCGGTCTTGCGCTCAAAGTCCACGCCCATGGCCAGCAGGTCGTTGATGACCGAACGGCTCGAGCGAATCATGATGTCAACACTCTCGCGGCGGTTCTCGTAATGGCCGGCGTGCATGGTGTCCTCAAAGAAGGCATCGTAGTCAGAGCCCTCGGGCAGTACGCAGATGCCGCCCTGCGCGAGCATCGAATCGCACTCATCGACGGCGCCCTTGGAGAGCATGATTACGCGCGTGCTCGTCGGCAGATTGAGAGCCGCATACAGGCCCGCCACGCCGCAACCGGCAATGACGACGTCGCACTCCATGTCGGAGTATTGTTTGGTTTCCACAGGAATCCTCTCCCTTGTAATGTGACATAAGGGATGATCCCTCATGTCACATTGGCTTAGCGCGCCGCGTACTCGAGCATGCGGTCGAGCGTGAGCTTGGCCTGATCGGCGGCCTCGTCCGACACGCCAATCTGCACCTCGCCCTCGCCCGTCTCCAGGCAGTGCACGAGCTTTTCGAGCGTGATGAGATCCATGTTGACGCAGGTAGGCTGCACCGCGGGAAAATAGAACTTTTTGCCGGCGCCCTCGCAGCGGCGCTCGAGCTCGTAGAGCACACCGCGAACCGTCACGATGATGAACTCGCTCGCGTCCGACTCCTCGGCATATTTGATGATGCCGGCAGTGGAGCCGATGTAGTCGGCCTCGGCCAGGACGTCGGCCTTGCACTCGGGGTGCGCCAGCACGAGCGCGTCGGGATGCGCCTCCTGCGCGTCGACGATCTGCTCGACGGTGATGATGTGATGACGCGGGCAGTAGCCATTGTTGAGGATGACGTGCTTTTGCGGCACCTGCTCGGCTACGAAGCGGCCCAGGTTTTGATCGGGGATGAACAGGACATGCTGCTGCGGCAGCTCGGACACGATCTTGACGGCGTTGGAGCTGGTGACGCACACATCACTCCAGCTCTTGATCTCGACCGTCGAGTTGACGTAGCAGACCACGGCAAGGTCGTCGCCGTACTCGGCGCGCGCCGCGTCGACCGTCTCGCGCTTGACCATGTGCGCCATGGGACAGTCCGCACCCGGCTCGGGCAGCAGCACGGTCTTGGTGGGGTTGAGCAGCTTGGCGCTCTCGCCCATAAACTCCACGCCGCACAGCACGATAGTCTGCTGCGGCAGGCTTTTGCCAAGCTTTGCCAGGTAGAAGCTGTCGCCGACGTAATCGGCAACGGCTTGGACCTCGGGCGCCACATAGTAGTGCGCCAGAATCACCGCGTCACGTTGGGTTTTTAGTTGCTGAATGGCCTCGACGAGCTCTGCGGGCACCAGTGCCGCGCGCTCCGTTGCCGTCGTTGCCGATGCCAGGCCGGCCGCAATGTCGCGTGCAAGCTCCGATGCATCCATGTTCGCGCTCTGTGCCATCAAGGCCCCTCTCTTTTGGCGAATCTTGGGGCTTTAGTATGACACCTGACTTTACAGCTGACAAGACAGCTGTAAAGCCAGGTGTAAAGTTGAAATAAAGATTCAATCATGGGGCGGGTCCATTTTCGAACTGGCAAGCTGAGGATAGTTGAAAATGGACCCGCCCCAAGATTCGAGCAGCCCGTTTTGTCCTGGCCCGAGAGGCAGTGGTCAAAAAAGGCCAAATATGAGTACTGTCACCAAATTAGTAGCAGCGATTTTCCGGTCCAGATCAGCAAAATCGCCTTGTTTGGAGCCCGATCGTGACTCTGACGGACGAAAATCGATGCGCTTTTGGCCGCTGGCACCGATTTTGGAGGCCATTTGGCTGCCACTAAACTGGTAACAGTACTCATATTTGGCCTTTTTTGACCACCGGGCTTCCGGCAGACCCCAAAAGCGGGCCCGAATCGCTCGATCCGGGCCCGCTGGGGGTAGCGAGCACAATCGAGGTGTAAGAAGCAAGAGAGGGCCATCGCCTAGAATCGTCAGCGCCTAGATATTCAACGAGAGGAAAGACAATGGTCCGCAGCGACATGCTACCCCAGCCGGACCGGGGGCTCGGCCTCGACCGGCCCCAGACCGAGTCATTTCACCGACGAGTTCAAGAGGAAGATAGTCGATCTCCACAACGCCGGAAAGCCCAGGCGCGAGGCCATGGACGAGTGCGACCTCGACAAGAGCACCGTGGAGAGGCGGGTCAAGTCGATAAACGAGACCGGCTCGCCGCGCGCCGCCGACAACCGCACGCCCGAGTAGAACCGGATCCTGGAGCCCGAGCGCGAGAACCGCAGGCTCCGGATGGAGGTCAACGTCTTAAGACGAGCGGCGCCAGCATACGCTCGGAAGTCAGGGCCATGGCGGCCAACGGGGGGCCGCTGCCCCATATCGGCGCAGCGCTGGCATCGAGGCCTTCTGACCTGTGTCAAGATTTCGGACACGCATGCTCGAGAAATCAAGCGGCCATAGGCATGGCCTCGAGCTTGGGCTCGGTTCTCTCGAAGAAGGCCGCCATGGCCTCGGCCGGCACCTTGTAGCCGATCGTCGAGCGGGGCCTTCGGCGGTTGTAGTACGCCTCGATGAACTCGACCACCGCGTGCTTGGCGGAATCCCTGGTCGGGAAGCTGCGCCTGTAGTACATCTCGTTCTTCAGCGTGGCGAGGAACGACTCGGCCACCGCGTTGTCGTGGCAGTTGCCGGCGCGGCTGCAGGACAGCCGCACGTCGTTGTCGCGCGCCCATTCGGCCAGAAGCCTGCTGGTGTACTGGGCGCCGCGGTCGGCGTGGAATATCGCGTTGCCGGCCACGTAGCCGCGCGATTTGGCCGACGCCAGCGCCGAAACCACGATGTCGGCGGTCATGCGCTCGGAGAGCGACCAGCCCACCACCATGCGGGTGTTGAGGTCGATGACCGTCGACAGGTACAGCCATCCCTCGCCGGTGCGCAGGTAGGTGATGTCGCCCACGAGCTTGCAGGTTGGAACGGGACTGGTGAAGTCGCGGCGCACCAGGTCGGGCCGGGGCCTGGCCTTCGGGTCGGGGATGGTGGTGCGCTTCCTGGCGTTGGGCGTGCAGCCGCGTATTCCCAGCTCGCGCATCAGCTTGCGCACCCTGTACAGGGTCAATCCGGAGAACTCGCCGGGCAGGAAGCATTTCACGAACCGGAAGCCGAACCTGCGGTCCGACTCCAGCCACACGCGCCGGACCGCCTCGCGCTCGGCCGACCAGTCTTCTCGCGGGCAGCCGTTGGAGAGCCACGAGTAGAAGCCCGATCGGCTCACGCCGAGCACGCGGGCCATCATTTTCACCGGGAATTCGGCCTTCTCCGCCAACATCATCCGGTAGCATGCGGCTACGCCTGGCTTTTGGCGAAGAAGGCCGCGGCTTTTTTCAAGAAGGCGTTCTCCATCTCGAGCTCGCGTATGCGCCTTTTCGCCTCGCGAAGCTCGCGGTCCTCGGCCTTGGGGTCGGGCCCGCCGGCAAGCTCGCGCCGGCG
The DNA here is from genome assembly GCF_003473055.1 of Collinsella sp. AM13-34. Taxonomy (NCBI): domain Bacteria; kingdom Bacillati; phylum Actinomycetota; class Coriobacteriia; order Coriobacteriales; family Coriobacteriaceae; genus Collinsella; species Collinsella sp. AM13-34. The sequence goes on from NZ_QRLE01000017.1 coordinate 27,870, forward strand.
GCTCTGCACCCACTTGTTCACGGTCTTGGAATTCAGGCCCAGTTCTGCGCAGCATTCCGTTATCGGCCTGCCCGTCGAGATGATGTAGTCGGCGGTCTCGCGCCTGAACTCGTCGGTGTACTTGGCGGCTGGGTTGGACATAGCATACCGTCCTCTCGGTCGTCGATGAATGCATTCTAAAGGATTGGGCCTCTAGCATGCGTGTCCGAAAAGACGATACAGGTCAGACAACCCAATCAGACGTCGTCTCGAGCACGTCCTCTGCACGGTCGAGCGTGCTTCTGGCCTTGGCACCCTGTTTGAACCACGAGCGCAGGTCCTCGAGCGTGCTGCCCGCTGCGTACACCTTGATTTTGCGACCGCCTTTCGTGGTCACCGTGCAACGGTCGCCGCTCTCGCTATCCTCGTGCGCCGTGACCTTCTTGAGATAATCGCGGCGGAACGCCACGACGCGGGCGTTGCTGATCTCGATGAACCAATCGTCGTCGACAAGCGAGGTGCCCGTGGCACCTCGGCTCGCCATCTCCTCGGCGAAGGAGAAACCGAGTTCGCGCTCCTGTCTGCCGATCTCGTAGATACCACGGGCGGGCATGCTGAGCATGAGCAGAGGCAGGAGTCCCCCTATGAACAGGAAGAGGCATGGGACGAGCAGGAGCAGACGAGCACCGGCGTCGGTGAAAACAGCCATGAAGGCGATCACGAGCGAGAAGACGAGCGCCATACCGTTGAAAACAATCGTCAACGGCTTGATGGCAGACCAACACAGACCCGCCTTGGTCATCGGGCCGTCAACAGCGTCCGAGACCTCGATGCCCTCTTCCTCCAGACGGGCGAGGAGGTTGAGCGAGCACACCCCCTCGAGGCTTATCGAGCAGAACTTCCGGTCGCCCTCGAACAGGTCGATCCTCATCATCTGCGTGTGAAGCGTTGCACGGGTGATGTTGCCAAACGTCGTCTCCTTGCGGATGCCGAAGGCGTTACGCGAGAGAATTCGCTCACCGTCCACGTCGATGCGCGGGATGCTCAGCAGGGCCCAGATGGCCATGCCCGCGAGCGCCATGGCGTGACCGAACCACACAAGTTCGTGGTCCCACTCGCCCAACGAGACGCCCTGCCAGACGTAGACACCCAGCATGAGCAGTTCGAACGCGACGGCGCAGCAGGCGATGATCGTGCGAATGGCAGCGGGCATGCGCACCGTGAAGCGATCGAGGCTGTCCGTCGCCTCACTGCGCTCGCGCGCGCCGCGACGGGCGACCCATGCAGTGAGCGGACCGACGATGAACACCACCATCGCCACGCGCAGGAACGATTCGAGTATGTCGCCCATATTAACCACCATCCCAATAGAAAACGTGAATTTGGGAGACTATAGCAGAGCGAAGCGATCTGCACGGCATCGTCCGGGTGTTTTCGGCATACGGTGGAAGCTGGTGGGGGTCGGCGCCGCAACCGGATGCGCATTCGGCCTTGCCAACGCCGTTGGCGGCGAGCTTTTCGCCCGACAGGCCTACCCGCTCGTCGTGCATCTGCCGCTTGTCGTCTACCTGTGCGTACGCTATCGCCTGAGTCCCCTGCTCGCCATCCTGGGCGTTACCAGTGCCTACCTGAGCTGCCAGTTTAGCAACTGGATGGGCATCGCCGCATTCGCCGTCACCGATTCGCAGGTCGCGTACTACGTGGCGCGCATCATCACCACGCTCGGCGTCTTTGCCGTCTTGTTGCATTGGGCAAGCGACATCGGCCCCCGCCTGGCGATCAAAAGCCCCACCGAGCTGGAGATTCTGCTCATCCTGCCGCTCGTCTACTACATCTTCGACTACGCCACCAACGTCTATACCACGCTCTTCCACTCGGGCTCGGTAGTAACCGTTGAGTTTTTGGCGTTCGCCCTCTGCGCGTTCTACCTTATGTTTCTTGCCGTCTACCTTCGCGAATACGAGGCAAAGGAAATCGCCGAGCGCGAGCGCTGGATGCTCGCGACCCGCGACAGCGCGGCCATCAAAGAGCTCGAAGCCTGGCGCCAGTCCGGACGCGAGCTCTCGGTTCTCCGTCACGACATGCGCCACTACCTGCGCGGTCTTGCGGCCCTGATCGAAGAGGGTCACACCGATGAGGCGCTCGAGCGCATCGACGCGCTCTGCGAGACCAACGACCGCACCGCTGTGCGCCGCTACTGCGCCAACGAAACGGTCAACATTGCGCTCTCGTCGCTTTCCGCGGACATCAACGCGCACGGCATCACCGCCGACCTGCGAGCCGCCGTGCCCGAAACCGTCCACGTGGGCGATGCCGATCTGTTCAGTGTGGTATCGAACGCCCTGGACAATGCCATCGCCGCGGCGAGCGCCGCCCCCGAAGGCAAGCGGTTTGTCGACCTGGACCTTCGCTACGAAGACGGTCAGCTTCTATTGCTGGTTTCCAACACGTTTGGCCGTGCGCCGCACATGGTCGACGGCATGCCCGTGGCTCAGCACACTGGGCACGGCTTTGGCACCAAGAGCATTAAACTTGCCGTCGAGCGCATGAACGGCAACTGCCAGTTCCGCATTAACGGCGACCGGTTTGAGCTGCGCGCCGTAATGTAGGAGCTGCCGCCAGCCTCGCTACAGCGGTGCAGCCGCCGGGGTCAGCTGCTTAATGTAGGCCCACATGCGCTGCTTGGCGGCCTTGTCGGTGAGCGCCGCCTCAAAACCGTCGAGCGCCAGCACGCGGCGCCCCTGCACATGGGCGACCAGGCCGGGCTTGAGCATGGCAGTGTCAAAGTCATCAATCGCCACAAGCATATCGGCATAGGTCTCGCGCATGACATCGGCCGCGCTGTTGTCCAGCAGCAGCACCGCCTCGGGGTCTAAGGTCTCCAGCGCCTCGCGGAACAGATCGCACGTCAGGGCCTCGCCCGCCGCGACCGCTCCGTCGCCCGCGCCGGCGACGCTTGCCAGCACGCAAAAATCCTCGGGGGCATATCCGATGGCGCCGAGCGCCTTGCGCAACGCGGCGCCATCCGGGCCGGCGGCAAGCTCGCCACCCGAACGCTCGGCCTCGTCCAAATCGCCTTTGACCAGTACGATCGGCGAGCACGCGTTGCCCACGATGCGCACGCCACGGACCGCAAGCGATGTTAGCTCCTGCTCGGCCGCCTGGGCGATGGCTTCTTTTTTCTGGCTTTGTGACGTGGACATGCGCTCTCCAATCGTTTGCGTGCCCACCATTATATAAAAGAGCTGCCCGCGAGTGGTTGCTTTGCGGGCGGCTGGGTATAAGCACGGTCGTACTGAGTTTTACGCGGCCGAGCCGCGTCGTATTATGGAGGTCACCATGGCTGACATTAAGCAGATTACCCCCGAGAACTTCGGCGCTGTCGTCAACGATAGCCTGCCCGTACTGGTTGATTTTTGGGCCCCGTGGTGCGGCCCCTGCCGCTCGCTCTCGCCCATCGTAGACGAGGTTGCCGACGAGCTGGCCGGCAAGTTGGCTGTGGCCAAGTGCAACGTCGACGACAACCAGGACCTGGCCATGAAGTTTGGCGTCATGAGCATCCCCACGCTGATCGTCTTTAAGAACGGCGAGGAGGTCGACCGCTCGGTCGGCGCCTTGCCCAAGGCAAGACTTCAGGCACTGCTGGAGAAACATCTGTAATACGCTTGTTACTTGTCTGCCGTCCATGAGCGGTTTCGCACCGCTCACCGGAGTGCCAAACGCAAGGCATGCGACCACGGATAGTATGGTAGACACAAACAGCCCCCAGTGAACGGGCGCGGGTCAGACGGACTCGCGCCCGTTTTCTTATGCGGCGGCGCCCAAGGCGGGCGTAGTAGAATCTGAACCACCATATCGCCCCGTACAAAAGGAGATTCCTATGCATGACGTCGGAATGAACATGAGCCAGCTTGCCATGAGCGTCAAGCAGGTCGACGACACCATTGAGCTCGCTCACGAGTGGAGCCATCAGCTGCTGCATGCGACCGAGAACTTTGATATGGAGCGCATTGGCGCCAAGCTCGAGGCCGCCATGTCTGCGCTGCACGAGGCGCACGATGCGCTCGAGGGCTACGAGGAGGCCATCGAGGCAGATCACAACTCCGTCGGCTCTGTGAAACTGGTGTAACGTGGCCGAGCACGAGCACGCGCACGATCACGGTGCGGACGACGATGCGAGCTGCCGCTACAGCGGCTCCAGCTCCGAGCTGGTCCGCTTTTCGGTCACCGCGCCCGACGACCTGCTGCGCCGCTTTGACGAGCAGATCGCGCGCCGTGGTGACGTGGCTAACCGATCCGAGGCCGTACGCGATCTGATTCGCGCCTCGATCGCCAAGGAACAGATGCGCACGCCCGACGAGCAGGTCATCGGTTCGCTCACCATGATCTATGACCACCATACCGGCGATCTGACGCGCCGTCTGGACGAGGTGCAGCACGACTACACCGACGAGATCGTCTCGACCATGCACGTGCATCTGGACCACCACAACTGCCTGGAGATTCTGGCGCTCAAGGGTCGCGGCGAGCGTGTCTACGAGCTGGCCGACCGGTTGCTGGGGCTGCGCGGCGTTAAGCACGGCGAGCTCACGTGCGCCGCCACCAAGCAGAGCCTGGGGCTGTAGCGGGATTTCCCACAGCGCACCTGCCATAAAGGGACAGGTTTCAACGAAGGAAGGTCGCATGCGACATGTGCATATCCATGTAACGGGCATTGTGCAGGGCGTCGGCATGCGGCCATTTGTGTATCGCGAGGCTATAGCGCATGGCATCTGCGGCTGGGTGCTCAATGCGGGCGATGGCGTGCACATCGAGGCGCATGCTTTGAGCGAGGCGCTCAACGAATTTGTCGCCGCGCTGTCGGAGCACGCGCCTGCCGCGGCCCACGTTGAGCATGTCGCTGTTGCAGACCTGGAGCCAGACGCTTGGGCTGCCGACGATGAGCAGGCCTTTCGTATCGTAGCGTCGCAGGATCAGACCGTGCACACGACGCTCATCTCCCCCGATATCGCCACCTGTGACGACTGCCTGCGCGAACTGTTCGACCCCGCCGACCGACGCTATCACTACCCCTTTATCAACTGCACCAACTGCGGGCCGCGCTTTACCATCATCCGGTCGCTGCCTTATGACCGAGCGGCCACGTCGATGGCTTGCTTTCCTATGTGCCCCGAGTGCGCCGCAGAGTATGGCGACCCGCTTGACCGGCGCTTTCATGCGCAGCCCGATGCCTGCTTTGACTGCGGGCCACATATTACCTGGCGCGAGGCGGCGGGCGACATGGAGCTCGAGGGTCTGGGGGCGATGCCGGCCGTCGGCAGCACGCGCGAAACCAGTGATGCCATTATTGACCGCTGTGTCGAGCTGCTGGCCAGCGGCGGTATTGTCGCCATCAAGGGGCTGGGCGGATTCCATCTGGCCTGCAACGCCGCCAATGAGCAGGCGGTGGTCGAGCTGCGCCTTCGCAAGCGCCGCAGCAACAAGCCGCTTGCCGTTATGGTGCGCAGCCTTGCCGATACTGAACGCCTGTGCCATGTCGATGATGCCGAGCGCGACTTGCTGGCCGGCAGCATCCGCCCCATTGTGCTGCTGCGCCGCCGTGCTGTTGGCGAGGGAGATTCCCCCGACGGCCTTACACTCGCGCCATCCGTCGCGCACGATCTACCCGAGCTCGGCGTCATGCTCCCCTATACACCGCTTCAGCATCTGCTGCTTGCAGCTGCCTCGTCGCATGGCATGCACGCGCTGGTCATGACCAGCGGAAACCTGAGCGAGGAACCTATCGAGACCAACGATGCCCTTGCATGGGAACATCTTGTTGCCGCCGGCATCGCCGACGCGCTACTTGGCAACGACCGTGCGATTCTCTCACGCTACGACGACTCCGTGGTACGTGTGGTCGACGGCACCGTCATGCCTGTGCGTCGCGCACGCGGATATGCGCCGCAACCGTTGTCGCTGCCGGCGCTCGACGGCACTGCACCCTGCGTGCTCGCCTGCGGGCCGCAGCAAAAAGCCACGATCGCGCTCACGCGCGAGGACGCCGACGGCCATGTGGCCTGTTTTGTGTCGCAGCATATCGGCGATGTCGAAAACGGCGCGACCTTCGATGCCTGGAGCGCCGCCCGCGCACGTCTAGAAAACCTCTTTGACCTGACGCCTGCCGCCCTGGCATGCGACATGCACCCCAGCTATCTGTCGAGCCAGTGGGCGCGTGAGCGGGCACGGGAGCACAGTCTGCCGCTAATCGAAATCCAGCATCATCATGCGCACATCGCGAGCGTAATGGCAGAGGCGATTGTCGCTGGCCGGATTGCGCCCGATGCGCGCGTCCTCGGTATTGCCTTCGATGGTACGGGTGCCGGCACCGACGGCACCATATGGGGCGGTGAGTTTCTTATCGCCGGCCTTGCCGATTTTGAACGCGCCGCGCACCTGCGCACCTGGGCGCTGCCAGGCGGAGCCGCATCCGTGCGCGATGCCCGGCGCAATGCCTTTGCCCTGCTGAGCGAGCTCGGCCTGCTCGAGCATCCGGGTGCCGCGGGGCTATTGGGCACCCTCGACGAGCAAACACGCAGCGTGACAGCCACCATGATCGAGCGTGGCATCAACAGCCCGCGTACCAGCAGCATGGGGCGTCTCTTTGATGCCGCGGCGGCGATTCTGGGCATCTGCGACAAGGCAACCTACGAGGGCGAACCCGCCATAGAACTCGAAGCCGCCGCCTGGCGCGCGCTTGACGGTAAGCCCGTTCGTCTCGACGGCAATCATACAGGCGTATTCACGTCTGCGGACGACTCCCCCATCTTGGACCCCCAACCGCTCATCGAAGCTCTTCTGAACGGAATCGAGGCAGGCGTGCCGGCCGACCGGCTCGCCCTCGGGTTTCACATCGCCATTACGCACGCTACGACCCACATCGCGTGCGAGATCTGCGATCGCGAAGGCCTCGATACCGTCGCGCTCTCGGGCGGTGTGTTCATGAACCGGCTTTTGCTTCAGCTCCTTACCCACGAACTCAAAGACGCCGGTCTTGCCGCCTTGGTCCCCCACGCTGTACCCGCCAACGACGGCTGCATCGTCTACGGTCAGGCCGCCATCGCTCGCGCTCGCCTCGCGCAGACGGCGTTGCGATAGGCTGTTTTGCCAGTCTGCGCGCCGCCGTCTCACAGGTGTAACGCGTTTGCCCGTGACTCCCGCGAGCGCTACCATCAACTGATGGGTAATTAGGCGCCTATCCAGCGCAAAACGTATAAAAGGGGAACATTATGTGCCTTGCCGTTCCCGGTAAAGTGGTCAAACGCGACGACGACCTTAAGGCGACCGTCGACATGATGGGCATCGAGCGCCCCGTTTCGCTGCGTCTCGTGCCGACGGCGCAGGTTGGCGACTATATTCTCGTACACGCCGGCTTTGGCATCCAGATCGTCGACGAGCAGGAAGCGCAAGAAACGCTCGAGCTCGTTAATGCCATGACCGAACTGGCCGAAGAAGACCAACTGGCCAGCAACCCGGCCGAGGCATACTAGTGGCGGCGGCGCAGCCGGTTCGCTCCGGTATCGACTTTTCGGCATTTCGCGACCCCAAGCTGGCCCGCGAGCTCATCGATCGTATTCATGAGCTTGTCGGCAACCGCAGCATCAACCTTATGGAAGTCTGCGGTACGCATACCGTGAGCATTGGCCGCTATGGCTTTCGCTCCATTATGCCGACGGGGCTCAAACTGCTGAGCGGTCCGGGTTGCCCCGTCTGTGTTACCGCCAACCGCGATATCGACCATGCAATCGCGCTCGCCAAGATGGACGGCGCCATCATCACCACCTTTGGCGACATGATGCGCGTGCCCGGATCGTCCACCTCGCTTGCCGCGCAAAAGGCGGCGGGGCGCGACATCCGCATCGTCTACTCTCCGCTCGACGCACTCGACATTGCCGAGCAAAATCCCGAACGCCCGGTCATCTTTATGGGCGTCGGCTTTGAGACCACAACGCCCACCATTGCCGCCGCTATCCTGGAGGCCGACGCGCGCGGGCTCCAGAACTTCTCGGTCTACTGTGCTCACAAGACCACGCCGCCGGCTCTGCGTGCGATCTCCAACGACCCCGAGACCGCCATCGACGGCTTTATCCTGCCTGGTCACGTCGCTACCATCACAGGCCTGGCACCCTTTGGGTTTTTGGTCGATGAGTTCGAGACCCCCGGCGTAGTCACCGGGTTTGAGCCGGTCGATATCTTGCAGGGCATCTGCATGCTGGTCCAGATGATTGTCGAGCACAGGCCCGCAATCGACAACGCCTACCGCCGTGGCGTCAATGCAGACGGCAATCCCGTAGCGCGCCAGCTGGTCGAGCAGGTGTTTGAGCCATGCGACACCACGTGGCGCGGGCTGGGGCCGATTGCGGCTTCGGGTCTTTCCATCCGACCCGAATTCGCGCGCTTTGATGCCGGCGCCCGCTTTGACGTGCCCGTTGAGGCGACGGTCGAGCCACGCGGGTGCCGCTGCGGCGACGTGCTTCGCGGAGCCATCACACCGAGCGACTGCCCGCTGTTCGGCCACGCATGTACGCCCGAACACCCCGTCGGCCCCTGCATGGTGAGCTCCGAAGGCAGCTGCGCGGCGTACTTTAGATACCGCGACTAGCCCGGACGCCCCCGCGTACCGGCACCACCCACGATTGGAGTTTTCGATATGTCCCGTACTGCCACCGATAGCACTGTCCTGTTGGGCCACGGCTCCGGCGGCCAGATGATGAAACGCATCATCGATGAGGTCTTTTTGGATGCCTTTGGGTCGCCCGAGCTGCTCGAGGGCAACGATGCCGGCGTCGCCGCGCTGCCCACGAGCGGGCGCATCGCCATGTCGACCGACAGCTTTGTAGTCTCGCCGCAGTTCTTCCCCGGGGGCAACATCGGCCGCCTCGCTGTATGTGGAACCGTCAACGACGTCGCGACCTCGGGCGCCAACGTACGCTACCTATCGTGCGGCTTTATCCTCGAAGAGGGCTATCCCATGGATAAGCTCCGCCAGATTGTGCAAACGATGGCCGAGACGGCGTACGAGGCGGGCGTGGCGATCATCACCGGCGACACCAAAGTGGTCGAGCGCGGCGGGGCCGACGGCGTCTACATCAATACCGCCGGCGTGGGCGAAGTGCCCGTGGGCGTAGCGCTCAGCGGCGCCAACTGCCAGCCCGGCGATGTCATTCTGGTATCGGGTACGCTGGGCGACCACGGTATCGCCATCATGAGCCAACGCGAGGGCTTGGCGTTTTCGAGCACCATCGAAAGCGATGCCGCGCCGCTCAACCACCTGATTGCCGATGTGCTTGCCGCAGCACCCGAAACACGCTGCTTCCGCGACCCCACGCGCGGCGGCCTGGCGTCCACGCTCAATGAGTTTGCCCAGGCCAGCGGCGTTGCCATGGAGGTCGACGAGGATGCCGTGCCTGTGCGCCCCGACGTGCAGGCAGCCTGCGAGATGCTCGGCTATGACGTGCTGCAGGTAGCAAACGAGGGCAAGATGGTTGCCGTGGTGCCGGCCGAGCAGGCCGATGCCGCGCTGGCAGCCATGCGCGCCGCGCGCTACGGCGAGAATGCCGCTATTATCGGTCGCGTGCTGCCACTTGCCGAGGGCGCCCGTCCCGCCGTGCGCGTACGCACCGGCTGGGGCTCGACCCGCATCCTCGACATGCTCGTGGGAGAACAACTGCCGAGGATTTGCTAACGACAAAGGCTCAGGGCTATTAAAGATATTCAGATTCCAAACATGCCCGGCACGCATGCCCAGTATCATGGGGTGCGTTTTACAACTCAAGCGGCAGGAGCACCCATGGCAGCAGCTTTTTCCCATGTGATCTTTGATCTGGATGGCACCATCCTCAACACGCTCGAGGACCTGGCGGCCGCCAGCAACCATACCTGCGAGACGCACGGCTGGCCCACGTTTGCCGTAGACGAGTACCGCTACAAGGTGGGAAACGGCATGCTCAAGCTGGTCGAGCGCTTTATGCCTGCCGAGTATGCGGGCGACGGCCGTATGTTTGAGCAGACGCTTGCCGAGTTTAGGGCCTATTACGGCGAGCACAAGGAGGACCACACCTCACCCTACGCCGGCACGATTGAGATGCTCGACCGTCTGCGCACAGCGGGCGTTCAGCTTGCCGTGCTCACCAACAAGGATCATATTTCGGCAGCCCCGCTTATCGAGAAATACTTTGGCCCCGATCGCTTTGCGCTGGTACAGGGCCGTGTGGGCGCATTTCCGCCCAAGCCCGAGGCACCCGTCACGTTGCATGTGATGAAAGAGCTGGGCGCCGATCCGGCAACCACGCTCTATGTGGGCGATTCGAATGTCGATGTTCTGACCGGCCACAACGCCGGCCTTAAGAGCGCGGGCGTCAGCTGGGGCTTCCGCGGCCGCGCAGAGCTGGAAGCCGCCGGCGCCGACTACGTGGTAGATACGCAGGACGAACTCGCCGAGCTAATCTTGGGCGAGTAGCGAGCGACACCGCTTAACGCAGCTGCGACAATTCTTCCACGCGGAAAGTGCATCCCGTTTTGGAGCAATATTCCGGGTCGCGGTTTCCGCAACCCGCCCCATCCGGAAACCGCGACCCGGAATTCGGCCAAAAACCGGGTCGCATTTTCCCGAGCATTTGATACGGCGTTGATACAAGGAGTGTCCCCAACTGCCGGCAGAAAAGGAACGTCCCCAAGTGCCGCCTCAATGACTACCATGGCAACGCCGCAGGTAGAGGACGGGCAGCGAGCGGGCACCAGTGCGAACAAATTGGCATGAAAAGAGGACGGTATAGACCTTCTGGTCATGCCGTCCTCTTTGAATGACAAGTTGTCGCTCTGGTGCCCGCGCAGCGTCGGGCAGTTACGGCGTTTGGTAAAACGCCGTAACGAACTACCGCGTAACTCCCCTAGCTCATCATCGCATTCATCATCTCGTTGGTTGCGGAATCGTCGGCAGACCACTCGCCGTCGTCATTGCAGGAATACTTGAAGGTGACCTTGGTGTCCTTGGTCTTAGCAGCCTTGGTCACATCGACCATAACCTGACCGGCCATCTTGTACAGCTCGTCATCGGAAGGCATCGAATCGAGCGCGGCGACCTTCTCCTGATACTGGGTGGCAAAATCCTCAACGATCTGGTTCATGGACTTGCAGGTAATGGTGACCTCGGCAGTTGCGGTGCCCTTGTCCTCGTCGACCGTCACGTCGCCGATCTTGTAGTCAAAGCCCTCGAGATAGCTCTTGGCGTACTCCTTGGGATCGATGCCCAGCTGCTCGAACTCGTCGCCCGAGGCCTCTTCCAGGCCGGCGAGGAAGTCGTCGCCACCGTTCTTGACCTCGTCAAACTGCGTCGTAAGATCCTCGGTGATGAGCTCCTCAACCGAAGGACCTCCGCAGCCGGAAAGCACAACCACGCACGCGACCAGAACAGCCATCAGGGGCGCAAGCAGCAGCTTCTTCTTCATGACATTCCTCCCAACAAGCGGCACCGCGCTTCCCGACGCGGTGCGCGTCGTAACAATAAGGCCATACTAGCCGATAACGAACACCCCCGGCAAAGCAAAGGCGCAGTCGGCTCGATTTAACGTCCGAACGGTTTACCGGTCCGCCCAACGCGCAATAAAACGTTCCGCCGCATTGCAATAAAAAAGGGCGGCCGGATAACCCGACCACCCCAAAACACCCTTATGTTGCCGCAGACTACTTGCGGACGACCTTGACGATGGCATCGCCAGCGGAGACAGCGGAGTCAGCCTCGACGGCGAGCTCGACGTCGGCGAACTCGGCGGTGTTGGACACAGCCACGACGACGCAGTCCTTGTAGCCGGCAGCGGCGATCTTGGCGCGGTCGATCTTGAGCATGGGCTGGCCAGCCTTAACGACGTCGTCGGCCTTGACGAAGCCCTCGAAGCCGTCGCCGTTCATGTTGACGGTATCGACGCCAACGTGCACCAGAACCTCGATGCCGCTATCGGACTGCAGGCCCACGGCGTGACCCATGGTGACGGTCACCTTGCCGTCGCAGGGAGCGTAGACCAGATCGTCCTCGGGCCACACGGCGCAGCCCTTGCCCAGAACCTCGCCACCAAAGACGGGATCGGGCACGTCGGCCATCTTGATGACCTTGCCCTTGACGGGCGAGCACAGCACGTCGGCGCCGGCAGAAGCAGAGATGGAGGCCGGAGCAGCGGCAGCCGCGGGCTCAGCCTTCTTCTTGAACATGTCAAACAGACCCATACGTTTTCTCCTCTTGATTCAGCGCAACGTTATGCGCATGCCTATGGTGATTATAGTGCCAAATGGCCAAAATACTAAGGCGAGGGCTCGAATCGCAAGCCCTTTCAAGCCCTTCCCAAAACCTTTTCCCCAGTGGTTCTCATATTGTCGATTAACCCTCGATAAGCCGAGTATCGTCTGCGCACGGAACGGGCAGAAGCGGGCGCGCCAAACCCGACACTTCTTTTCGCGCCCACGGACCGCCGCCGCCCCGTCCCTGACACTTCCTGATACCGACCGAAACGTGCCAAAATAAACCCGTTCCTTTTTGCCAGGTTTGGCAAGTGTGGGAGTTCGCATGGATATCAAACGCAAGATTACCGAGGCGCAGGGCCTCACCCCCACCGAGCAACAACTCGGCATTGCGGCCCTTGCCATCGGCGAGGACATCCGCGGGCTTTCTATTAAGGAATTTGCCGCGCGCACCAACGTTTCCGTTGCGAGCGTGCACCGTTTTTGCAAAAAGCTCGGCCTCGAGGGCTTCAAGGATCTCAAGGTCGAGCTTATTCGCTTGACAACTGAGGCGGGAAACCGTCGCGACGTGGACATCGACTTTCCCTTCGATGCTACGTCCACCCCCGCGCAGGTCATGGAGCGTATGGAAGGACTCTACCAGACTACGCTGGCCGAGACGCAGGAGCTGCTCGACCCCGCACAGCTCGACTACGCCGCCAAGCTCATCGCGAACGCCCGACAGGTCGATATTTTCACGGGCTCGCACAACCTCTATCCAGCAGGAATGTTCCGCGATCGCCTACTCTCCGACGGTAAAAGTGCGACGTGCCACGACAATGCCGAAGCCCAGGTGCGCACGGCGCTTGCCTCGGGCCCCGACCATGTGGCAATCGCTATCTCCTACAGCGGCCTTGCCCCCAACCTCAAGGACATCTTGCCGATCATCAGCAGTCGGCATGTCCCGGCCATCGTCATCGGCACGCCTCATTGCGCGCGTATTCACCCCGGCTTTGCCGCCTACCTCACGGTGAGCGACCACGAGAGCATGACGCACCGCATCACACAGTTCGCGTGCCACATCGCCGTGCAATACGTGCTCGATTCGCTCTACAGCAGCTACTTTGCCAAAGACTACGCCCGCTGCTCCGAGTTCCTGGAGCAATCGTTTCCCTACACCCGCCTGCCCGGGCTCAAGTAGCGACGAGCGTGGATTTTTGGACGCTTAACTAACGAGCGTGGACAATCTCCCACTTTGAGGCCGTCACCGAGCCAAAACCGGGAGATTATCCACGCTCATTTTGGGTCCCCTGGGAACGCATGAGGAGGGCGGATAGACAGCCGTTATTTGCGAGGCGTCAGCGACGTAAAGAGTCCGTGTTGGTTGCAGTAAAGAAATATTCTGCCGCGCCCGGTAATATGGAAGCGCGGCTGCACCGATTGCTCTGGATAGAGCTTCTTAAAGCAGATGCCGTCCATAGTCGCATATGCCACAAAGCTAATGTAGTGATCCTTGGTCATGGGATGATCGAGCGTGACGTACCAATCGTCCTCGATGCGCTCGATGGAAAAGGCATGGTCCGCGTCCGGCTCTTCGGCCTCCTGGGGAAACATCGTGGAGCCACAGCAGCTAAAGCTGCCTTCTCCGAGCGCGTGCACAACGTTTCCGCAGATAGGGCAAACGTAAAAGACGCCTTTGAGCATATTGCCTGCACGGTTGGCGTTAGCCCGAATGTCACCAGCCAAAAGCTCAGCCACGCTTATGCCGAGTCTCTGGGCCAAAGGCTCAACGAGGGAAATGTCAGGAAGGCCGCGGCCGGATTCCCACTTGCTGACGGCTTTATCGGTCACGCCAAGGCTTTCCGCCAGGGCGCGCTGGGTGAGGCCGCGCTCTTCGCGCAGCCGCTTGATGGCATGCGCTGCCAAAAAAGTATGGGAAGCATTGGTTTGCCGTGTCTGGTTCATGGGCTGTCCAATCAAGTTGAAGAAATGGAGTGAACCGGTTCGACAGTCAGTATCCATTTGAAGGCCAGGCTCGACAACCTACGCTGCGTAGACATGCGCCAATCGAACGAGCGCGGATTTTTGGACGCTCATCCTGAGTAGTCATTTAAGAACGCCCCAATGACTACTCATTTATGTCTGTCCCCAATGACTACCAAGGCAACGCCGATGTTTTGGCAACGACAGCGAAAACCCGCCAGAGCGAGCAAGGTGCCTTGAAACGAGGCGGCATTGATCTTTCGATCATGCCGCCGAAGTTGAAAGGCAGATTGCCGCTCTGGCGGGTTTGCAGCGTCGAGCCGTTACGCGGGTTGGTAAACCCGCGTAACTACTCCCGAGCTCCGTACTGCTCGTAGTAGGCATCGATGGCGGCCTTGAGCTCGTCATCGATGACGACCTTGCCGTCGATCTCGTGGTTGTAGAGGGTCTCGACGACCTCGGCCATGGAGACGATGCTCGCGACGGGGAAACCGTACTTGGCCTCGATCTCCTTCTGCGCGGTGGTCACGCCACCCTTGCCGACCTCCATGCGGTTGAGGGACACAATCAGGCCCTTGATCTCGACATCGGCAGCAGCCTTGACCTTGGGATACGTCTCGTCGATGGACTTGCCGCTGGTGGTGACGTCCTCGACCATAATCACGCGGTCGCCGTCCTGGGGCTCGTAGCCCAGCAGGTTGCCCTTGTCGGCGCCGTGGTCCTTGGCCTCCTTGCGATCGCAGCAGTACTTGACCTCCTTGCCGTACAGCTCGTGGTAGGCAATTGCGGTCACGACGGCCAGCGGAATACCCTTGTAGGCCGGTCCAAACAGCACGTCAAAGTCGTCGCCAAAGTTATCGTGGATGGCCTGCGCATAGTACTCGCCCAGGCGCTTGAGCTGGCTGCCCGTCACGTAAGCGCCGGCGTTCATAAAGAACGGGGACTGACGGCCGCTCTTGAGCGTAAAGCTGCCGAACTTAAGAACGTCGGACTCGACCATAAACTTGATGAACTCTTGCTTGTAAGCCTCCATGTGGGCTCCTCTCGTAATTGCGTACGTGCTTTCCAGTTTAGCGCAGGCGAAGCGTCGGTGCGGGCGCGCTTTGAGGCCACGGCGTTCTGTAAAGGCTTTGTCAGGGGCAATGGTTTTCCAAACATTGGGGTTGACACGACAAACCCCCTCATCAAGAATACGGACGGATTGTAACGGGTACGAGATACCCAAAGCGCGCCGCGCCCGGCCTTAAGGAGGTGTGCCATGGAAGGCAGTCATAGTCGAAAAACCTGCATGTCGCCCTCGGCACGCCGCGAGGATTCCGCACGCGCATAAGCGCCAACAGCCGATCGTCAAAACCACCACAAAGGTGCCTGTCCCCTTTGTGGCGGTTCGCGAGCTTGACGTGAGCGACATCTAGGTTTTTTGAAGCAAATACGACACGTACGCTAACTCCCTTCAACAAGGAGGACCCTATGCTGATGCTCAAAACCGCTACGGTACTCGAAGCCATCTCCAAGCGCCGCCGCACGGCGCGCGCCGCCGCTCATACCGGCATGTCCAAGAACACCATATTCGCCGCCACCCACGGCGCCGAGGATGCCCTCGTGCTGCTCGACGCCACCGCTGACGGCCTCACCGCCGAGCAGGCAACCGAGCGTCTGGACGTCTCCGGCCCCAACACCATCGAGGCACCGACCAAGACGCTCGCCCGCCGCATCGCCGACGCGTTCATCGACCCCTTCGCCGGCATCCTCGCCGCGCTCGCGCTGGTCTCGCTCTACATCGACGTGCTCGCCGTGCCCGAGCCCCAGCGCGACCCCTCCACGGTCATCGTTATCGGCATCATGCTGCTGGTATCGGGCGGCATGAAGTTTATCCAGGAGGCCCGCAGCGGCAATGCGGCCGAGGCCCTCAAGGACCTGGTCTCCAACACCTGCTGTGCCCTGCGCGACGGCGAGCGCATCGAGATTCCCTTCGACGAGCTCGTCCCCGGCGATGTGATCCGCCTCTCTGCCGGCGATATGGTGCCGGCCGACGCCCGCATCATCACCGCACGCGATCTGTTTGTGATCGAGTCCGCACTCACCGGCGAGAGCGAGGCCGTCGAGAAGAGCGCTGCCGCCGCGGTCGTCGAGGGTGCCGACAGCTCCGCGCTGCCGCTCTCTGCCTGCAAGAACATCGTCTTTACCGGCACCTCCGTGCAAAACGGCACCGCCATGGCGCTTGTCGTTGCCACCGGTTCTGACACCTACCTGGGCGGCATCGCCAAGATGCTCAACGGGCGCGGCGAGAAGAGCGCGTTTGACCGCGGCGTCTCGAGCGTCTCCATGCTGCTCGTGCGCCTCATGCTCGTTATGGCGCCGGCCGTCTTTGCCATCAACGCTGCCACCAAGGGCAACGTCATCGACGCGCTGCTGTTCGCCACGAGCGTGGCCGTGGGCATCACGCCGCAGATGCTCCCCGTCATCGTGACCACGAGCCTGTCGCAGGGCGCCAAGGACCTCGCCCGCCGCCAGGTTATCGTCAAGGAGCTGCCGGCGATCCAAAACCTCGGTGCCATGGATGTCCTGTGCTGTGACAAGACCGGCACCCTCACCGAAGACCGCATCGTGCTCGAGCGCTATCTCAACACTGACGGCAACGAGGACGCACGCGTGCTGCGCCATGCGTTTTTGAACAGCTTCTTCCAGACCGGCCTCAAAAACCTTATCGACCTGGCCGTCATCGACCGTGCCGACGTGACGCCCTCGACTGTCGCGCCCGACTCCACGCTGGGCCAGAGCCTGCGCGACCGCTATACCAAGGTCGACGAGGTGCCCTTCGATTTCTCACGCCGTCGCCTGAGCGTAGTCGTCGCCGACGCCCAGGGCAAAACCCAGATGGTTACCAAGGGAGCTGCCGAGGAAATGCTCGAGATTTGCTCCTTTGTCGAGGTTGACTGTGTCGCCCAGCCGCTCAGCGAAAATAAGCTCGCCCAGATTCGCAAGCAAGTCGCCGAACTCAATGCCGAGGGCCTGCGCGTGATCGCCGTGGCGCAAAAGACCAATCCGCGCTGCGTGGGTGAGTTTGGCATCGCCGACGAGTGCGACATGGTGCTGATGGGCTTTTTGGCCTTCCTCGATCCGCCCAAGGCAAGTGCCGCCGGCGCCGTCGCCACCCTCGAGGCCAAGGGCGTGGCGGTCAAGGTCTTAACCGGCGACAACGACCGCGTGGCCGCCACCGTCTGCGAGCAGATCGGCATCGACGCGAGTAACGTCTTGCTGGGCTCCGAGATCGATGCGCTCGACGATGCCGAGCTTGCCGAGCGCGCCGAGCACACCCACCTCTTCGCCAAGCTCTCGCCACTGCAGAAGGCGCGCCTGGTGCGCGTCATGCGCGAGCTGCTCGACCACACTGTGGGCTTTATGGGCGACGGCATCAACGACGCCGCCGCCATGCGTGCGAGCGACTGCGGCATCTCGGTCGATTCGGCCGTCGACATCGCCAAGGAATCCGCCGACATCATCTTGCTCCAGAAAGACCTGGGCGTGCTCGAGCGCGGCATCATCGAAGGCCGCCGCACCTACGGCAACCTGCTCAAGTACCTCAAGACCACGGTGAGCTCCAACTTTGGCAACGTGCTATCCGTGACCGTCGCGAGCCTGTTCTTGCCATTCTTGCCCATGAGCGCTCTGCAGTTGGTGCTGCTGTCGCTGGTCTACGAGATCGTGTGCATCGCGCTGCCGTGGGACACCGTCGACAACGCCTGGGCTGCCCGCCCGCGCGCTTGGGACGCTGCGTCCATCAAGGGCTTTATGCTCGAGCTGGGCCCCGTAAGCTCGCTGTTTGATATCGTGACTTTCGCCGCGCTCTTCTTTGTGGTGTGCCCCGCCGCCGTGGGCGCAAGCTGGGCAGAGCTTGCCGCTATAGGCGACGTCGCAGGCATGGCGGCCTTTACGGCGCTCTTCCAGAGCGGTTGGTTTGTCGAGTCCATGTGGTCGCAGACGCTCGTGGTCCACATGCTGCGCTCCCCGCGCCTGCCACGCCCGCGCGACCACGCCGCGCCCGCGCTGTGCCTCCTCACCGTGCTGGGCCTGGTGCTCGTCACCTGGCTACCGGCAAGCCCCATCGCCGATGCACTGGGCCTCACGCCGCTGCCGACGAGCTTCTTCGCGCTGCTCATCGGCATCGTCGCCGCCTACATCGCACTCACTCAGCTGGCCAAGCGCCACTACATCGCCCGCCACGGCGAGCTGCTGTAGCAAGCAGACGGAAAACACCCTGCCAGTTGCCGTTGCCTCTGCCGCCACCGATGCCGCTGCCTCTGCCGCTGTCGCAGTCTATCCCCTCAGCAGTTGCGGTGAAATAGTTCCCGCTTAAAGCCCCGTGACTTTAATTTAGGGACTATTCCACCGCAACTTATTGGGGGATTAGCTAGTCCTTGGGTGTCCAGGACCAGAAGAAGTTGATAAGGGCCACACGCGAGGCGGTGTCGGTCTTTTTGTTGATCAAGGAAATGTGGCGGTGGAGCGCGAGAGGAAAAGCGTTGTGGCGATGTCCTGGACGCTCTGGTCCGAAACGACCAAGACCTCAAGAATATCGCGCTCGCGCTTTGTAAGCCCAAAGGTGACGACGAAGGCATCGAAGCGTTCATCGGACGTGGGCCCCGCGGCCTCCACCACTCATTTAAGCACCACTCATTTAAGTACGTCCCCAATGAGCGCCCAATGACTACCCGCGGCAAGGAGTGTCCCTATGTGCCGGATGAAAAATGGGCCATGTGTCCCAGTTGTGGAGACTGGGACTGCGGACGATTTCTTGGACCGCTACGCGGCCCTTC